>JAJYBN010000004.1 GCA_021779005.1 Pseudomonadota bacterium | reverse complement strand
CCCCAGTATCCGGATGTAGGCCTTGTCGATCTGTCCTACCGGCTTGAGCTCCAGGAAGTGCACGAAGTAATCAGTTATCTCGCTGCGATTGGTTCGCACCTTATTGGATACGGTGGGCAGCAGTACGCCGCCAGACGCACAATATAGTGCTGCGACTGTATTCGGATCGCCGCTCTGCAGCGCCGCATTCCAGATATCGAACTGTTTGGCGATGGATGCCTGGCTGGGATCGTGGCTGCCTTTAGCAGATGAAATGCCGGGCATGGCAAAAACGCTGATGATCAAGCCGATAAAAATCATAGAGTTGTTCACATTTTCTCCATTCGATGCTATCGAAAGCCGAAGTTAGCAAAGATGATAAACCCTGACGTGCATGTGCGCAGTCATACACGCAGGTTTTTGTGTCCGCGTTTAAATGATTGTATCGGCGGCCCTGCCGGATGCGCGGCTATCTTGTCCCCATAGCCCATAACTCAGGAGCGATAGCAGCACGCCGCCGGTCACGTAATAGGCCGGCGCCATGGCGTTTCCGCTCACGCCGATGATGGCGGTGATGAAGAATGGCGCCAGGCCGCCGAACAGCATCACGCTGAAGTTGTAGATCAGTGCCACGCCGGTGGCGCGCACACCGACCGGCACAGTCTCGGTGACAGCGGTGGGAAACGGTCCCCACACGAAGGCCATGCATACGCTGGCGATGAACTGCAGCAACAGGTAATTCAGAAACACGGGTGATTGCAGCACCCAGGCGGTAAGCGTGAGCATCGCAAGCGCATACAGGAGCATGGCGGTCACCAGCATGCGCTTGCGACCCCAGCGGTCTGAGAGATGGCCGGCCAACGGGCACAACACAACCAGCAGTACGCCGCACAGCATGGTTGGCAGCGTCGCCTGCGCCAGACCCAGGTGCAGTTCCCGCACTGCGAAGATCGGCATGTAGATGAAAGTCACATAGAACGAGACCGTGGCGGCCACCGTCAGACCAAAACCACTCAGCAAGCTGCGGCGTGCGCCCATCAGCCCGGCCCTGAAGTCCGCCGCCGTCGGCCGTGGATGAGATCGCACATATGCCGCGAACTGGGGTGATTCCTGCAGACGCCGGCGGATGTAGAAGCCCACCGGCACTACCAGGATTCCAAACAGGAACGGCAGACGCCAGCCCCAAGTGTTGAGTGCCGCCGGCGAAAGTCCGGCACTCAGTGCATATACGGAAAATCCGGCGAGCGTCACCGCCAGCGCCTGGGAACACATCTGGATGCTGCCGTAGAAACCCCGGTGGCCAGCAGGCGCATATTCCACCAGCAAGGCCGTGGCACTGGAAAATTCTCCGCCGGCGGAAAACCCCTGCAGGATGCGAACCGCCACCACCAGCAACGGCGCCATGAGTCCGATCTGTGCGTAACTGGGGATCAGACCCAGGCCGGCGGTGGCAAAGGCCATCAGCACCACCACCAGCGCGACGGCATGCTTGCGACCCACGCGGTCTGCATATACTCCGAATACCATGCCACCGATGGGACGGAAGATGAAGGCTACGCCCAGAGTCGCGGTACCCAGCAACAGCGAACCGGTGTGCGAAACGAGCGGAAAAAATTCCTGGGCGATCACCAGGGTGAACAACCCGAACAGGGTGAAATCGAACCATTCGAAAGCGTTGCCGATGGTGGAAGCGACGATGACCTTGCGCCGCAGGCTTGCTGTTGGGGAACCGGGAAGTTCTGAACCTGCGCTACGGACAGCGTGCATCTACGCTTTCAGTCCGGTGACGATGGGCACGTGCCAGACCGCATAGCCCTGCGGATCGCGGATGCAATCAGCCATGTCGGTAAACCCCGCATAGGCCTCATCGCTGGACATGCCCGCAAGTTCCGCCACCGTGTTGGCATAACCGTCGCGCCAGGATTCAAAGATCCTGGCCATGGTGTCGCGTGGCACCCGTAGCGTATCCACAGTTATATAGTGGACCGCGAGGTCGCGCACGCCGCGGCTGTGCAACTCAGTCCAGGTACGCCGGCCGATGCGCGGATCCACATGCATGGCATTCACGAAGCCCGCCATGGCCCGCTGCCAGAAACCATCCAGTTCCCGGCGCGTCGGGTACGCGTGGATCATGCCGTAATCCTCCACCAGCAGATGCAGGCGTCCACCGGGACGGGTGACGCGGATGAGTTCGGCGATCACCCGTTGCGGCTCCGGTACCGACTGCAGCATGTGGCGGCAGGTGACAAAGTCGAAACGCTGGTCGGGAAATTCCAGCGCGAAGGCATCACCGACTTTGAAATCCAGTCGTGGTGCGAGCCGCCCATGGTGTTGGCGCGCGTAGGTCACCGACTGCGGCAGGATCTCCACGCCCAGCAGCTTCGACTGAGGCAGGTACTCCGCCAGCCGCGCGCTGAATTCACCGGTGCCCGAACCCACGTCCAGGACCCCGGCTGTGGCCGGCAGCCTGTAGGTGGCAATCAGTTCCCGTTCCTGTGGCCAGATGGCCTCGGTCTGGGCAGCCAGGGTGCGCACCATGGACTCGTCGCCCATATGCTGTTTTTGCGGGTTCAGGTCTTTGGTCATGGGATCACTCACGGTTTGCGCCGCGAGATTATAAGGAGTTTGCGCTTGCGCCGTGGGACGCGGTTGGTTAGCCTCTGCCATCCCCCGATCCCCATCCTTTAAGGAGCAGCGCGTGGCCCAGGGTAAATTGCGCAAAGATGCCGGTCTGGTTGGCTTGCTGTTCGTCGGCGTGAGCACCATGATCGGCTCCGGCTGGCTGCTCGGCCCCATGCATTCCGCCCGGGATGCGGGTCCGCTCAGTATCGGCTCCTGGGCCATCGCCGCACTGGTGGTGGGACTCATCGCGCTGGTCTACGCGGAACTCGGGCCGATGTTCACCAAAAGCGGCGGCTTGATGTACATGAGCCTCATCACCCATGGTCGGCTGGTGGGACGCATCTGGAGCTGGATCCTGTTCCTGGCGTATGTGTCCATCGCGCCGGTGGAAGCCATGGCGGTGGTCACCTATGCCAACAATTACGTCCCGGGCATGGTGGATTCGCAGACATCACTGCTGACCACGCAGGGCGTGTTGATCGCGGTGGGTGTGCTGGCGCTGCTCACGGCGCTCAATTTTCTGGTGCTGCGACTGATCCTGCTGCTGAATACTCTGGCCACCTGGATCAAGGTGTGCGCACCCATCGGCACCATCATCGTGCTGCTGATCTACTCCCATCATCCGGAGAATCTGTCGGTGCCGGCGCATGCCAGCGGCAATGTTGCCAACATGCTCACCGCCATCTCCACCGCCGGTGTATTCTTTTCGCTGTTCGGCTTCACCCAGGCCATACAACTTGCGGGTGAGACCGACAATCCCGCCCGCAACATACCCATAGCCGTCATCGGCACCATCATCATCGGGGCCCTGATCTTCGTGCTGGTGCAGTATGCGTTCGTGACCGCCATACCGCCGGCGCTGCTGGCCAAGGACGGATGGAGCGGCCTGAATTTCAAGGGCGTCGCCGGTCCCATGGCGGGGCTGGCCATGACTCTCGGTGCTTCGTTCTGGGCGTTGGCACTGTATGCGGATGCCATCATTTCGCCGGCGTTCTGCGGTTACATCTGGTCCACCGCCACAGCGCGCATGCTGATGGCATCCGCCGATGAGAAGTTCGCCTCCGCCGGCATGATGAAGATTAACCGTCACGGCGTCCCCTGGGTGGCGCTCCTCGTCAGCTTCTTTGTGGGCCTGCTGTTTTTCTTCCCGTTCCCGTCCTGGCAGAAACTGGTGGACTACGCTTCCTCCGCCACGGTGCTGTCCTACGGACTGGGCTGCGTGGTGCTGCTGCAGATGCGGCGCGTAATGCCGAACATTAAACGCCCGTTCAAATTATGGTCAGCCTGGATCATCACACCCCTGGCATTCATCGCCTCGAACTTCATCCTGTTCTGGGCGGGGTTTTCTACCATGAGTTTCCTGTTTGCGATCCTGATCGCCGCACTGGCGGTGTACCTGGTGTTCAACAGCGGCGAGGGCATGCGTGACTGGCGGCACGCGCTGTGGCTGATCCCTTATTTTGGTGGTATGTGGATCCTGGGCTGGATCGGCCCACTGTCCATGGGCGGCGACGGCCTGCTCGACATCTATTGGGACATGCTGGCGGTGGCGGTGCTGAGCCTAGTGATCCTATATATCGCCCTGCACACCAGCGTCAGTGCCGAACGTTCGCAGGCGTATTACAACAAAATTCTCGAAGCCGACGCTTCAGCTCCGTTCGAGGTACTACCAGACTAAGCGCGAGCAGATCAGGGTGCTGACACGCGTCAGTTAATATCAGGCAACCCGGGCGTCAATCGGTATCGAACTGTTGCCACCAGTGCGTGGGTGCCGGCTGTGGAGTCGCGGGCACCGGTCTGCTGGCCGCCTTCGGCAGCACCCGATACAGCACCATGGGATCCTCGGCTTTGACCTTGAGCACTTCCTCGAAGTACGGCGGTTGCGGTGCCGGCAGTAATTTCATGGCGTCCGGCTCATCGCTGTCACCCAGATAGCGGATATTTACCAACACATAATCGCCGGTCTTGATCTCGCCACTGCGAACTTGCGCGTACAGTTCCCGGCTGGAACGCACATACGGCATGGGCGCACCCAGAACGTAGAGCGTCATGGGCCGTGGCCATTGGAAACTCACGACCCGGCCGGGTGCCTGCGCCACCGCCGCCTTGATCTGCTGGTAACCCGCGAGCCCGCCGATCTGCTGATCGTGGAACGGCAGCCACGCGGCCACCAGCACGCCGAACAGCAGGATGAATGCGGCCGCCCAGACCTGCAGCACCGACCATAGCCATAGTATCCAGCGACCACGCAGCAACGCCGGCACCGCCGCCAGAGCCAGCAGCGCCATGGCCGGAGCCGCCGGCAATATGTACTTGCTCTGTTTGGAGGCCGATACCGTGAAGAACAGCAGGGTCCACAGCGCCCACATCAGCAGCACGCGCCAGCGGAATTCGCGCACCTGCCGCAGACCGAAATAGATTCCGAACGGTAACAGCAACGACAGTGGAAACAGATCGCCCCACAGGGTCTGGCCGTACATCCACCAGGGCTGCAGGTGATCGAACCCCACCAGGAAACGGGTAAAATTCTGGTACACCAGCACCGCGCGCACGAACTCCCAATTCAGCGTCAGGCCGGCGGCGATATACCAGGGCACGATGCCCACCAGCGCCAGGAGCAGACCGCGGATCGGCGCCGTACGCCAGACCTCCCTGAACATCCATGTGACGCGCAGATTCAGATCGCGTCCTGCGCTTATCACTGGCTGGGGGCTGATGAAAGCAGTCAGCATGATTTCCAGGACCATGGCCGGCACCGTGATGGCAAGACCCACCGGCCCCTTGGCGGCTGTAGCCAGCAACACACCCAGCCATATCTCCCAGGGAAAGCCACGCCGTATGGGGTCGGTGCGCAGGCGTACAAAACCGCTGAAGGCGATGAGTGTTCCCAGGATCAACAGACTGTCGGACTGGGCGGTGAAAAAGTTGTACAGGATCGCCGGCAACGCCGCGGCGGTGAGCGCCAAAAGCCAACGCGGCCACTGGGGAAAAAGTTCCTTCTGCAGGCGCACCAGCCACCACACCCATACCAGCAAGCCGAGGTAGCCCGGCAGGCGGATGGCGGCCAACAGCGGCAGGCCCATCAGGGTGCCGGCGATGCTCAGCCAGAAATACAGTGGCGGGTACTCGATGTACGGTACGCCGTTCTTGATGGGGATCAGCCACTCCCCGCGCGCCAGCATCTCGCGTACCGCTTCTGCAAAACGCGGCTCCATGGATGGCACCGGCCCGTGGTTGAAAAGCGCCAGCGCATAGATCACGGTGAGCGTCACCAACAACCCGGCGAGCGGGTTCACTTTTCTCAACAGCTGCATCGACACTGCCTACTGTGATCCGATCCGGGTGGCCATCATAGCAAGACTTTTTCATGCGAAGATGCCGCGCATGAACTACCGCCATGAGTTTCATGCGGGCAATTTTGCCGACGTGATGAAGCACGCGTTGCTGGTCATCCTGCTGCAAGCTTTGAACCGCAAACCCTCCGCCTGGTGCTACTTTGACACCCACGCAGGCGCGGGTTGCTACGATCTCAAGGGCAAGGCTGCGCTGCAAACCAGGGAGGCATCCGGAGGTATCGGCCGGCTCTGGCCGGAGCGGAGTGCTGCGCCGCTTCCGATACAAAAACTGTGTGAGATTGTCAGCGGATTCAATCCGGAGCTGGCGCCGGATACTGCACCGCATTTCTATCCCGGCTCGCCTTGCATTGCGGCGGCCCTGGCCCGCACCCAGGACCGGCTGGTGCTGGCGGAACTGCTTCCCCACGAACAACGCCTTTTGCGGGTGCGTTTCCACGGCAATCCACGGGTGGCGGTGCATGCGCGTGACGGTTACGAGATGCTCAAGGCGCTGGTGCCGCCGTCCGAACGGCGCGGCCTGGTATGCATGGATCCGCCCTTCGAAAAACCCGATGAGTTTGATGCCTTGATCGAAGCACTGACCACGGCCTGCGCGCGCTGGTCAACCGGGGTGTACGCGCTTTGGTATCCCATAAAGGATGCTGACGTAATACACCGCTTCTATCGCCGTCTGCTCGGATCCGGTCTGCCACCGATGCTGGTGACGGAATTCCGCGTGGCCCCAGCCGGTACGTCGCTGTTTACAGCCTGCGGCATGCTGATGGTGAACCCACCCTGGCAGTGCGAAGCTGACATCGATGCATCCCTGAAGTATCTGGTAAAGGCGCTGTCACAGGCACAGGGCAGCAGCCTTCTGCGCTGGCTGGTGACGGATAAGAAACAGGGATAACGTATACACTGACTTGAACTTATGTCACGAACTATTTGGTATAAATAGGCCTAGTTTGGCCAGTGGTTAGGCCCATGCGCTTCTGGGATCGTCTACGTATTCGGTTACTGCTGATCGTCGCCCTGGCGAGCCTCCCGGCATTCGCGGTATTCTTCAGCTACGCGGTCAACGACCGGCGCAATGCACTCGCGCAAGCGGCTGCGCAGGTCTCCACATATGCGCAACTCAAGATCGATTACTACGGCGAATTCGCCACACGCACCCGTGGCATGCTGGAATCGCTGGCCGCGAACCCCGCGATCATCTCCGGTCAGCAGCCGGAATGTTCTAATATCCTGGCTAGCCTGCTGGTTCGCATTCCAGATTACACAAATTTCAGCGTAGTGAGGGCCGATGGCCAGCGGCTGTGTTCGGCAATCCCGGTAACCAACGACATCAATCTGCTTGGCAGGGATTCCATCCGCGCAGCACTGGGCAGCGGTGAATTCACCGTGAGTGGTTATGAACTCAGCACAGACACGCATTCACCGGTCGTGACGCTCGCTCAACCAATCACCAACAAGGATGACGGAGCCGTCACCGGGGTGGTGTACGCATCGGTGTCTTTGCAGTTTTTAAGCAGGCTGGACGGCTCGGCACTGTTGCCACCGGGGAATATATTTTATCTGGTGGATGGACAGTCGAGGATCCTGGTGGCGCGGCCCGCCGATGTGCCACCAGGCACACACCTGGAGCTGGCAGGCGGTACGCAATGGAGCGACTCTGCCCCGGTCATCGGCCGCGATCAGCATGGTAGGCAGATACTTTACGGCCGAGCCAAATTACACGTGGCCACGGATGCCTCGGACTTGTATGCAGTAGTGGGTGTCCCCACCGACGTGATCCTTGCAGCACCCGATCATCTGCTCATCCGCAACCTCTTTTTAACGGCACTGTTTCTGACATTACTCGGGTTGATCGCCTGGTTTGGCAGCGATCTGCTGGTATTGCGCCAGCTCAGGACACTGCTGGCCGCCGCGCGACGTATCGGCAGTGGCAATTTTGGCACACAGGTGAAACTCAAAGGCAGTGGTGAACTGGCTGAACTCGGTTGGGCATTCAACCACATGGTCTATGCACTGCATCAGCGGCAAGCCGAGTCTCAACTTCTCATAGAACAGACCAAACGAATCAATCGCCTGTACCAGGTCATCAGCGCGGTGAACAATGCGATCCTGCGGCTGCGCGACCGCAAGCAGCTGCTCCAGGAAGCCTGCCGCGTGGCCGTCGAAGTTGGCGGTTTCTATTTCGCCTGGGCCGGCGATGTGGATGTTGAGCAGGACCGGGTGCAACCGTTGGCCTTTATGGGCGAAGGTGCAGTGTATTTTCAGAACCTGCGCCTGTCGGTGCGGGCAGACATCCCTGAAGGCCAGGGTGTCGTGGGGCGCGCGGTACGCGCTGGTGGGCACGCGGTCAGCAATGACATCGAAGCCGACACCGGTATGCGCCAGTGGTGGCGGGGTGCACGCGCCCAGGGTTATCGATCCGCAGGTGCATTCGTGCTTAAAAATGATAGAGGAACCATCGGCATACTCGCGGTCTATTCACAGGAGCCTGGTTTTTTCAATACCGATGAAATCCAGCTGCTACACGAAGTCGCGGACGACATCTCGTACGGTCTTGAGCACATCGCCAAGATTGAACGGGCGGAATATCTGGAGAATTTCGACACGCTGACCGGCCTGCCCAACAAGAATTATTTCCTCTCGAAGCTGGCAGTCGATATGGCGCGTGCACATATCACCCAGAAGACTGTCGTCGTGGTGGTACAGATCAAGGAACTCGACCGCATCAACGATATGCTTGGCCACGCCGCCGGTGATGCGGCCATCAAGCAGGCGGCGGCGGCCATCACGGCGCATCTACGTCCGCTCGATGTACTGGCGCGTGTGGGCGGCCAGACATTTGGGATCATCTTGAGTGATGTCGGCCCTCAACAGGAATTGCCGATGTTGGTAGCGCGCACCTTGCAGGCGTTTCCTCTGGTCTTGGAACTGCAACAGCACAAGATCATGCTGTCTTTTGTTGCCGGCATTGCCGCTTATCCTCTTGATGCGCTCGACGCCACGAATCTATACCGACAGGCTGAGCTGATGTTGCATGCCACTGCCAGTGAAACCGGTACACCTTACCGCTTCTATGCTCCGGAAATCGACCGTCAGTCCGCCGAACGTTACCGCATCGAAACTGAGCTGCGTCACGCACTTGAGCGCAAGGAACTAAGCCTTGTTTATCAACCTATAGTAGATGTCGAAGTGCGCGGGGTGGTCGCCATGGAAGCCCTGCTGCGCTGGAACTCACCCAAGCTGGGCGCTATCGCGCCGGTCAATTTCATTCCCATAGCCGAAGAGAATGGCGAACTGCTGCGCATCGGCTACTGGGTCATGGAACAAGTGTGCCGCGATATACAGCAGTGGCACAGCCGCAATCACAGTCCTGTGCCGGTAAGCATCAACGTCTCGGCACGACAACTGCAACATTCAGAATTCGCGGAACGGGTTAAGGAACTATTGACACGCTATCATCTCACCGCATCGGTGCTGAGACTCGAGATCACCGAAAGTCAATTGATGGGCACCACTGAAGAAGTAAGGCGCCAACTCGAGGACCTGCGTCGCTGGGGCGTGCACCTGGCCTTGGATGACTTTGGAACCGGGTATTCTTCCATCAGTTATCTCAACCAGCTGCCGATAGACACGCTCAAGATCGACCGCAGCTTCAGCATGCGCCTCGATGAAACCACCAACATTGAAGCCATGGTGAAGAGCATCATCGCCCTGGCACGCAGCGTGAATCTCAAGGTGGTGGCGGAAGGCGTGGAAACCGAGGGCCAGTTTCAGATCCTGAAATCACTCGGTTGCGATTACGTCCAGGGCTATCTGATAAGCAAACCAGTACCAGCCGAACAGGCTGAAAAATTCCTGTCGAACCTAGACGGTTAAACTACACGCCGATGCTTGACTTATGACTAAAGGTCATCTATAACTGACCAACAGTCATATACTACCCCTACACATGCAACCCAGCAGCCGGGCCATAACCCACGACCAAAAACTGCTACGCCGGGATGCCATCCTGGCAGTGGCGATGATGCGTTTCGCCGACACCCCGTACGACGAACTCATCATGGATGCTATCGCTAGCGATGCTGACGTAGCCAAGGGCACCCTGTACCTGTACTTCCGCAGCAAGGAAGAACTGTTCCTGGCACTGTATGAACGCGAGCTTGGCCGCTGGTTCGACGCGCTGGATGCTGCGCTGGTGAAAAACCGCGGCAGCGCGAGCTTCGACAGTGTGGTGCAGCTCATGGGCGCCTCACTCCAGGAGCGGCCTGCGTTTCTGCGGCTCATGGCCATCCTGCACACCGTGCTGGAACGCAACCTCAATCACGCCACCGCCCTGAGCTTCAAAACCAGTCTCAAAGATCGCGTGCTGCACACTGGCACGCTCCTGGAAAGCTGCCTGCCATTCCTCAAACCCGGACAGGGCGCGGATTTACTGCTCAAGATCAACGCGCTGGTGATCGGCTTCCAGCACCTGGCCAAGCCGTCAAAAGTCATGGCCGAGGTACTCAGGCAGCCGCAGCTGGAACTGTTCCGCGTGGACCTCACCCAGCAGCTGCTCGGCACACTTCGCCTGTTGCTGATGGGCCTGGCCTACCAGGCCAAGTACGGCCATGAAAAATAAATCGTCACTGCAGGGCAAGACCGCACTGGTCACCGGTGCCTCCAGCGGCCTGGGCGCTGAATTCGCCCGCCAGCTGGCCGCCAGCGGTTGTCATCTGATCCTGGTAGCGCGCCGTGGCGAGCTGCTGCAAAAACTCAAACAGGAACTGCTCGTCAAGCACCCGGTCAATATCCAGGTTTTGACCACTGACCTGGCTGAAGCTGACGCTCCGCAGAAACTTTACGCTGCCATCAAGGCTGCGGGTTTATCCGTCGAAATTCTGATCAATAACGCCGGCTTCGGAATCTATGGTGAACACGCGAAAATACCCTGGCCGCAGGAGCAGCAGATGCTGATGCTCGACATCCTGGCGGTCATGCAGCTCACTAAGCTGGTGCTACCCGAGATGCTCGAGCGGGACTACGGCTATATCCTGCAGATCAGCTCCATCGGCGCCTATCAACCCTCACCGACCTACGCCGCCTACAGCGCGGCCAAGACTTTCGTGCTGTACTTCGGTGAAGCGCTCAACTATGAGTTGCGCAACGCCCGCGTCAGCTGCACGGTAGTGTCACCCGGCGTCACCGCCACAGAATTCCTGCGGGTCGCGGGACAAAAGCCAAGCCTGTATCAGCGCCTGCTGATGATGCAAAGCCCGGAGGTGGTGCGCATCGGTCTCAAGGCCATGCTCAAGCGCAGACCGAGTGTGGTACCGGGGAGGATGAATGCCTTGATGGTATGGTCGAATCGCTTCGTTCCGCGCCGCTGGTCTGCGGCCATCACCTACCGCCTGATGACCCTGCAATGAGGCGATGCCCGACGCATGCATGAGCTGGCAAGCGGCATTCGCCTTCTGCAACCGGAAGATTACCGGCGCATGCCATGGAAGAACGGTCTGGGGATGACCACGGAGTTGGCGGTTTTTCCTCCGGATGCCGGCCTCGTTGACAAGCCTTTCGACTGGCGCGTGAGCATCGCCGATATCGACAACCACTGCGAGTTCTCGCGGTTTCCGGGCTATGATCGCAGCATCCTGCTGATCGAGGGCGCCGGCATGGAACTGAGCTTCGATTCTGCTCCATCACAGCGCATCGATCAGCCTCATCTGCCCTTCAACTTCAAGGGCGAAACTCAGACCTATTGCCGGCTGCTGGATGGACCGGTACGCGACTTCAATGTCATGAGTGCCCGGGCAAAATGCACGCATGCCTGCGAGATGCCCACATCACCAGGCCCGATTCGCTGGCGGCAGCATTCGGAGATCTTGCTGATCTATTGCTTGTCTGGCGGGTTTAGTCTGGAAGGATTACTGGACGATCAGATCGAAGTCAACACGGGAAATACTTTGTTGTTGGAGAAACGCAGTGATTACACCGTAGTCAAGAACCCGAAGATGTCCGCGTTTTCGAAGGACACGTTCGCGGTATCTGTATACATATCAGCATAGTTCTGCCGAAATTGCCAAACTTTACTGGCCCCATTCGGATTTGTTTTTTAATAATTTCTGTGCGCATAGAACCGCTGGATAAAATTTCCGGAATCCTTGCATTCAGTCTCATGAGCCCCAGCGACGAAAAATGAGAGTGGTATTGATACCACCGAAGGCAAAATTATTGCTCATCACATACTCCACCTCGAAATTACGTCCGTTCCCCGTCAAATAATCAAGTTCCGCGCACTCCGGGTCCAGATTATCTAGGTTCATAGTAGGCGCGAACCAGTTATCCCGCATCATCTCTATGGTCAACCAAGCCTCCAATGAACCACATGCTCCGAGGGTATGTCCAAAATAGCTTTTGAGAGAACTGATCGGCATGCGGCTTCCCAACACCTCATGGGTGGCGACAGACTCAGCAACATCACCGAGTTTTGTTCCTGTTGCATGCGCATTCACATAGCCGATCGCTTGTGACGAAAGAGCGGCATCTTCCAAAGCCAGCTGCATCACTTTGGCTATGGCACTGGTATTAGGCTGGGTCATATGTGAACCATCGGCGTTGCAGCCAAAACCGACAATTTCAGCGTAAATGGTCGCTCCCCGCTGACGGGCATGCTCAAGTTCCTCGAGTATCAAAGTGGCTGCCCCTTCTCCGACCACCAAACCGTCGCGGTCACGATCAAAAGGCCGCGGTGTGGTACCCGGCGCATCATTGCGGGTGCTGGCAGCAAACAATGTGTCGAAAACAGCGGATGGGCCCAGACTCAGTTCCTCGGCACCACCCGCGATCATCACCACTTGCTTGCCAAATTTGATGGTTTCATAAGCAAACCCAATCGCCTGACTGCCGGATGTACAAGCACTGCTGGACGGAATAATACGTCCGGTGATGCCAAAGAACAGGCTGATGTTCACTGCGCCCGTATGACTCATCATCTGCATATAGGTATTGGAAGTTACGCCGTGCAGGCTGCCGGTTTTGGCCATGTGGCCGAATGCAATGACCGGTTCTGCGCTACCCGCACAAGCTCCATATGCGATGCCAGTACTGCCGGAGGTTAGTATCGGCGCCCCGAGCAGGCCGGCATTTTCCAATGCCAGTTCCGTAGCACGCGTGGACAGTATGGCTACGGGGCCCATGCTGCGCATGGTTTTGCGGTTATATTGTGATGGCAAATCAAACGCTGCCACCGGTGCCGCCAAACGGGTGTTTATGTCCTTGAAACCAGACCATTCCTCCATGTATTTCACGCCGGAGCGGCGATTGTGCAGGTTGCCTCTGATTACGGTCCAGTCATGCCCCAGCGCAGTCAGGCCACCCATACCGGTGATAACCACTCGTCGCAGCACTCGATGCCTCCCTAATTACAGACGGTGATTGTTGAACTGGTTCGATACTACAGATATGGTGCCATATCCGGACTATGGCTGACAGGAACAGCGCACAAAGGCAGGAAAACCGCGGAAATGTTTCCCCCAACTATCAGCACATACGGGTTATTTATTCACGGCCATAATCTGTTCGATGACAGTCTGCACGTCCCCTACTGTGCGTACTTCTCTAAACTGCTCAGGGCTGACCTTGCGGCCGGTGATCTCCTGCAGTTTAAGGACTAGGTCGACTGCGTCGATGCTGTCCAGATCCAGATCCTCTGATAAGCGTGCTTCCGGGGTGATTTTGGCCGGATCTAATTCGAACTGCTCCACCAAAGTATCTTTTAGTGTTTTGAATATATCTTGTTTATCCATGTGCGAAATATCCCGCGCTGTTACCATTGATTATGGCGTAAGACTTTACAGTATTTTTGAGACTTAATCCCACTGTTTTTGCTTTCGCATAAACATTAAAGCCAATACAGAAACCTCATCCTGAAGCTAATCTGCAATGCCTGGATCAATCTACAGGCATCCTTATTATTCAAGCAATTCTGGCACAGTCACGCACTGCAGTCCCCTGGCTTGCAACCCCTGCAGAATTAAATGCACAGCCTGCACACACTGCGTCCGATGACGCCCCGGCAAGTCGTGTCCATCGTGCATCAGTACGATATCACCGCCACGGATTTTATCCAGTACCCGCTTCGCGATTCTATCCGGGTCTTGCATACGTGTATCACGGCTATGCAACGACCAGGCCACGAGCATCACATTCTGCCGGTAGGCAGCCTGCCCCAGTTCGCAGCTTTTTAAACCAATCGGCGGCCTGTAAATCACCTGCGACGGGCCGCTCAGTTTCTCAATAAGCAATTGGCATTTTTCGATTTCATGGGCATGTCTACGGGCAGAATAAAAATTCTGCAGGCGAGAATGACTCCAGGAATGGTTGCCAAGAACATGGCCTGCTTCAACAATCCGTTTTCCCATTTCCGGGTATTTGTCTAGCCATTTGCCGATCACAAAAAAGGTAGCCCGCGCACTGTATTTGGCTAAAACGTCAAGCACCTTTTGGGTCACATCCGGGTCGGGACCATCGTCAAAAGTCAATGCCACGAGTTTTTTTGCCCGCCCACCGTGCGTAATCGTGGGATAGAACAGTTGCGAGCCCGGACGTGCGATTCCACCTATCAGAAGAATCACCAGTATCAGAGCAGGGATGACGAGAAGTGGTATTGACCAATTGAACAGCAAGCCAATGGAAACAGCACAAAAAATGTAAACAATAGTAATGTACTGCAGATTCCAACGGATAAATCGCAATCTCATATTTCGAGGCTGTGCCACGGCTACTGAACGTGGTAAGGATTCATCCATTGGTTGCTTGTAATGCATTCATACTAACAAGCATGGTGTGTTTCCGTTGCTGGCAGGAACATGTGCTGATCAAGATGGAACCTGCGCCATTGTCTGTCGGAAGACAATTGCCAGCATTCGATCCGGGGCGCAACACGTGTACCGGGAATGGCCAGTGCCATTCGCCATTTTAATTCCACCGGCGCGGACATGAAACACCAATCCTGTGCAGTAAATGGATGGTGTAAACGAAAGGTGTAATTTTGCAGATCGAAACAAGCGTTCTGCAGGCAAGCCAGCAGAGGCATATCTGAGGCTTTACATGCGGCTTCTTTCAGTGTCCAGTAAATATAAAACACATCAAGTTGTTCGGCATCTAACCGCGCATGCAGATGGCGCGATTCAGCAGGAGCGAATATCTTTGAAGCGTGCCGAAGAAGCCCGCGTTTCTTCTTGTATTCAATATCCACCCCCACTCTGGTTTCCGACAAACTGATGACAATCTTATGATGGCTATGGCTCAAGCTGACCTGGGCAGCTACGTCATCAAGCAAAATTCCGCCATGTGGATCCGTGCGAATCGACGCTGGGTCACAGCAGCCGTATCGATACTCCATTGCAGCCACCAGGAGTGCACGCCCCAACAACCAGGTGTTGCGTCTTTCGGGATTGGTTATCGATTCATAACGGGCCTTTTGTGACTCGTGCAGTTTTTTTAACAGGGCACTGGCTTGGTCAAGCGACAATTGATGGGTGTTGTTTGCGAACATGAGCTGGATTGACACAGGCATATGGCTGCTTGGTGAGCAAACTATGTTTTATGGAATGTCACAATCGAACTTAGCATCGACAGGGATGTCTTGATCATAGTCAACATCTTCTCTGGCAAAACCAAACAGATTCAAAAAATCCCGTTTGTAATCCTGGTAATCGGTAATCAGATTGAGGTTCTCATCGGAAACTTTGGCCCATATATCATTACACGCCTGCTGAACGTCGATACGCAACTCGAGATCATCCAACCTTAACCGGCCCTCGGCATCGGTCTGAGGCGGGTGGCCGTCCTCCGAATACAGCTTTACCCGGAACAGGCGGTTCACCTGTCCGATAATGGTTTCGTGCAGCCCCTTATCCCGCATAATGCGAAATACAATGGAAATATATAGAGGCATCACCGGAATCGCGGCGCTCGCCTGGGTGACTACTGATTTCATCATCGCGATGTAAATACTTAAACCCCTGTCACCATACTTTTGTCGAATTTTGTTGGTTGTGTTTTCAAGATGCTGTTTTGCGCGGCCAATGGTTCCGTGCCAGTAAATTGGCCAGGTAATTTTCGGTCCAATATAGCTAAAGGCCACTACCTTAGCATCGCGCGGCAAGATATTTGCCTCGTCTAAAGCTGAAATCCATAATTCCAAATCCTCCCCACCCATAACCTTGATGGTGTCATCAATTTCCTGCTGGCTTGCGGGTTCGAGACGCACATCCACGATCCGGTCTAGATCGGTATTAATCGATTTGCCGGTTAACACCTCGCCAATCGGCTTCAGCGAGGTACGGACAACCGAGTCCGTATCGGGCAAACTGCGCACCGGCGAAGCCAGTGAGTACACCACCAAATCAACCTGTCCACCCATTTCCCGCTTGATCAATTCAATGACACGCTTACGCGTCGCGTGCGAATATGCATCTGCGTTGATGGATATGCTCTGTATTCCGGATAACTTGGCGTATTTCTCGAATGCGACAGCGTTATACCAGCCTGCACTGCCAGTTTTGACGCCCTTTGCGGGTTTCTCTAAAAACACTCCGATAGTGGCTGCACCAAACCCGAAAGCCGCTGTTATTCGGGCAGCCAAGCCATAGCCTGTCGATGATCCGATTATGAGTACACGCTTCGGACCATCTGAGCGCCTATCTAGTTTCTGGGTGGTGTTTATCTGCTCGAGCACGTTTAACTCGCAGCCCAGAGGGTGGGCTGTGGTACAGATGAAACCCCATACTTTGGGTTTGATGATCACGCAGATCTCCTTGTGCGCAATGCAACTTTCAATCTGATTATTTATATGGCGGCGGTCTCAAGTTTTCAGTGCAACACCCAGCTAGAGTGTATGGAGGAGGTGTTGTATGTCAACGTATCGGCGGTTGTATTTGGTCGAGCGTGAGGAACTGAGTCGAGGACTGGCACGGGGGCAGTCGTTACGGGCCATTGCGGTTCGATTGGGCCGGCATGTTTCAACGCTCTCGCGTGAAGTACGGCGCAACG
>JAJYBN010000149.1 GCA_021779005.1 Pseudomonadota bacterium | reverse complement strand
CGTGCTGCGGTTCTCGGCAGGCGGTTACCTGGTGGCGGAGATCAGCACGAATTATGCGCATCGCCTGTATCCACCCATAGACGCTGCCGACAAGCAAAGCTGCCGCCCGAATTCGCCATGGCTATCTATCCTGGCCATCTCGCGACCGACGATGACAAGCTGAGCCCAAACGTCCCGGTCGCCCGTGACACGCCGCCCATGTTCCTGGTGCAGGCCGAGGACGATTACGTGGACGGTGTGCGGCAATCACTGGTTTACTACACGGCGCTTGCGAAGGCTCGAGTGCCGGTGCAGATGCATCTGCATCTGTATGCGCAGGGCGGGCATGCATTCGGGCTGCGGCCCATAAAGTTTCCGATCACCCGTTGGCCCGGGTTGGCGGAGTACTGGCTGCAAACGGTCAGAATGATTCCGGAATAGTTATCCATATGGATGATGTTTGGGAGGACCATCGCCGATAACCCCGTGATCAAAGGCCATATGCTGATTCCTGCTTAAGGATACTCCATCAGAAACTTTCCGTATGTGTATCGGGTGACTTGTATAAGGCCGAATTGGCTGGGTGCTTGTGCCGATGGGCGTTAGCCAATAAAGTGCAACGTCAACATCCGGCATCCAAAGGGTCATCCGCCATGAACATCCGGCTTTCCGTTCTGCTCGTTGCCATGCTCCTGAGTATCAGTGCGGTGGCGCAATCATCGACGCCGCCAGCGGACCTGGATGCCTATGTGCACAAGGCCATGGTGCAATGGCAGGTACCGGGCCTGGCGGTGGCGATCGTGAAAGACGGAAAAGTGGTGTTTGCCCGCGGCTACGGAGTGCGTGAGTTAGGCAAGTCCGGGAAAGTAGACGCGGATACGTTGTTCACCATCGGGTCTGTCTCCAAACAGTTCACGGTGGCGGCCCTGGGTACGCTGATCGCGGCCGGTAAACTTCAATGGGATGCGCCGGTCACCGGATACCTCAAGGATTTCGATCTGGCTAGTCCGTATACAACCCACAACATCATGCTCAGCGATTTGCTGAGTCACCGCAGTGGTTATTGTGATCCGGAGTCAATGTGGTACACCTCCGACGATACTGCCGACAACGTGATCCAGCGTCTGCGCTACCAGACACCCGACTACGGTTTCCGCGCCCACTTCTGCTACAACAACACCATGTACCTGGCGGCCAGCGAGTTCATCCCCGTGATCACCGGCGAGAGCTGGAAGGATTATGTGACGCAGAGTCTGTTCACACCGCTCGGCATGACGCGCACCGACACTACGGAAGCGGCTGTGGAGGCTGCCAGCAACGCCGCGCTGCCGCACGCGAAAATAGACAACAGGGTTGTGGTTATTAAACGTTACTGGGCGAACAACATGGATGTGTTCGCGCCGGTGGGCGGCATCAATTCCAGCGTCAGCGACATGAGCCACTGGCTGGAGATGCTGCTGGCCAACGGGAAATATGAAGGCAAAACGGTAGTGGACCCGGCCGTGATCACAACCATGGAAACGCCGCAGATGATCATCCCGGCCCACACCTGGATCGGGGACTGGATGCGAACGCAGACTCCGGACAGCCACTTCTACGCCTATGGTTTCGGTTTCATGCTGCAGGACTACGGCCCATACAAAGTGGTGTGGCACGCGGGCGACATCAACGGCTTTGCCACGGCCATGGCGCTGGTACCGTCGGAGCGCCTGGGCGTGATCGCGCTCTCGAACATGGATCAGAACCGCGCGCCGGAAGGCGTGGTGTTTCATGTGCTGCAGGCCTACTTGGGACTTCCGTACTTCAACGTGAGCCAGGCCCTGTATGCCGCAAGGCAGAAGGACGATGCCAAGGATAAGGCGGCGCAGGATAAACTGGCTGCCACTCGACAAAACGATGCGCGCGCGCCGCGTCCGCTCACCGCCTATACCGGTAGCTACCGGGACGACTTCTACGGTACGGCACAGGTGCGCGAGGAAGAAGGGCATCTGGTGCTGCAGCTGGGCAACCCGGACTTCACGGGAGACCTGGAACCATGGCACGACAACACCTTCCAGGTGACCTGGCGCGACCACTATTACGGCAAGAATTACCTCACTTTCGATCTGGATGCCTACGGCACCCCGGATAAACTGAGCTTCGCGCTCATGCCGCTGCATTACCAGCGAGCAGAAGCCGGAAATTAGTTTATGAACAAGCCATGGTGTTTCCATGAGGCGCGAATTATTCTTGCTGCCACAGCCTTGTGGCTCTGCTGCGGTTCCGTGGCGTTTGCCGGACCGAGGACGACAAATGCGCTTATGCAAGAGTCCTTCCAGCAATTCGATCAAAAACTTGATACAGGCTGGAGAGTATTGCAGGTACAGGGCGACTATGTGGGCGCAGCCAATACCATGCTCGACTATCTATCGATGCATACCGCGACATTAAAGCCATGGCAGAAGGATTCACTGGCATTTCACTTGGGTCATGTCTATGCCTTGGCGGGCAAGCGGGACGAGGCCATATACTGGTTCCGTAAATCGATAGCGGGTCATCGGATGGATAACCCTGCATATGTGAATGGATTCATAGATTTCCTGCAGAATGACAAGCCAGCGCTGCTGGCAGACCGGAGCTCGATTGCAGCAATGCACCCTAGTCTTGCGCGAGCAGGGGACTTAAGAGAAATGGATGCCATGCTGGAGTATTTCGGTGAGCCCTTCGAAGCTGCTTGAGGCGTGCTGAACTGCCATAATCCTGCAGCCATGTCGACCGGTCCCGAATGGATTTCATATTGCACCGCTATCGATGCCAAATATCGGGATATCTACCTGAAGCACGGCATCAAGTTGCAAGTTAACTAATGTGATTAACTAACGATGTGGCGACCTGTAAACTGTGTGAGTCTCTGGCGTGAATAGCATGTCCTATGCGCGCGTTCTGGCACTGACTGCATTGACTATGGTTGCCTTCGCAGGTAATTCCTTGCTGTGCCGGGCAGCGCTCAAAGCCAGCCACATCGATACCGCCAGCTTCACGACCATTCGCTTGGTCTCCGGTGCGCTGGTGCTGTGGCTGATCGTGCAGGTGAGAAGCGGCACACACACTGGCAAAGGCAGCTGGCGCTCCGCAGTCGCACTCTTTATCTATGCCACTGGTTTTTCCTATGCCTACCTGAGTCTCTCGGCTTCCACCGGCGCTCTGCTGCTGTTCGGCGCGGTGCAGGCCACCATGATCGGTTATGGCATCTGGAGCGGCGAGCGCCTGCGGTACATACAACTCGCTGGACTTTTCCTGGCGTTTGCAGGGCTCATCGGGCTGTTACTGCCGGGCGTCACGGCGCCGCCGTTGATCGGATCGTTACTGATGCTGGGTGCCGGTGTGGCCTGGGGTGTGTATTCATTGCGCGGCCGGGGCGCGGGCAATCCCATCGCCATCACCGCTGGCAATTTCCTGCGTACCGTACCCATCGCGCTCGTATTGAGTGCCGTGATGTTCAAAGGCACTGGCATGGATGCTGCCGGCATCGGTTACGCGGTGGCGTCCGGTGGTTTGGCTTCCGGGCTGGGCTATGCGATCTGGTACACGGTCTTGCCCGCGTTGAAAGCCACCAGCGCCGCGACGGTGCAACTCAGCGTGCCGGTGATCGCGGCCCTGGGTGGCGTGTTGCTGCTGGGCGAGCACATCAGCCTGCGGCTGGTGCTGGCGTCCATCGCCATCCTCGGCGGCATCGCGCTGGTGATCCTGGAGAAGCGGCCTGTCACGGGTGCCCGGCAAACATGAATGCGATAGTAGCGAGCGTGATGTCCTGGATTGTCAGACTAGCGGTGCTTGCCGCAGTACTGTCCAGCGTGTGCTTCGGTATCCTCGTGTGGAAAGTGAAACCGCTGGCTGTGGCTTTGTGTCCTGTCTGCTTTGGTTTTGAGAAGGCCGGATGCGGCGTCTATGTGCAACATGGGATGCCTGTGGAGCAACAGACGCTGACCATGCGCGTGCTGGCACTCGCTGATGATCGCATCCGGGGTTTCTATGGCGACATCGAGTTTCACCCGCGGGTTCTGATCTGCACGACACAGGATTGTATCGTCGGTATCGGGGGCGGCGATTCCGCCACCGGATCGGTCGGA
>JAJYBN010000148.1 GCA_021779005.1 Pseudomonadota bacterium | reverse complement strand
TTCCGATCTTCGATACGCCGATGACCAGTAATAGCCAACAAAGACTTGCCGAGATCATCATCTTACATCCTGCCGCCCGCTGAAGGCGTGTGAGAGGGTACCGCCATCCACGAATTCAAGCTCGCCCCCCAGGGGCACGCCATGAGCAATACGTGTTGCGCGAACACCGTGGACACGAGCCAGCTCAGCTAAATAATGCGCTGTAGCTTCACCTTCTACGGTCGGATTGGTCGCCAGGATAAGTTCCGTGATGCCACCTTCTGCGAGTCGCGCTTCCAGTTTCTGCAATCCCAGTTCCTCAGGGCCGATCCCATCCAGAGGCGAAAGATGTCCCATGAGCACAAAATATTTGCCGCGAAAACCTGTCGCGTTTTCGATGGCATGTACATCCGCAGGAGTTTCTACCACGCATAAGCTGGCCGCATCCCGCTTCATGGATGCGCAGATATCGCAGACTGCTTTATCGGTCAACATCCGGCAGCGTTCACAGTGATGAATACCACTCACTGCCGCATCCAGCGCACGCGCCAGTGTCAGTGCGCCCTCACGATTGCGCTCCAAAAGATAAAAAGCCATGCGTTGTGAGGATTTCGGACCCACGCCCGGCAAGCAGCGCAATGCGTCCATCAGTTGTTGCAAGAGCGGTGCGTAAGCCATATGTGATCAGAATGGCAGTTTCAAACCGCCGGGCAAAGGCATGCCCGCCGTGAAGCCAGAGAAGCGTTCACGTGTAGCGGTCTCGACTTTGTTGACTGCATCATTGACGGCTGCAGCAATCAGATCTTCAAGCATCTCTTTATCATCGCCCAAGGCCTTTTGATCAATGCTGACACGGCGTACTTCATGCCGCCCTGTCATCACCACGCTAACTATGCCGCCACCTGCCTGGCCAGTGACTTCCATGTGTGCCAGCTCTTCCTGTGCTTTCTGCATGTTTGCCTGTAATTGCTGGGCCTGCTTCATTAGCCCGCCGATTCCGCCTTTCATCTTTAAATTTCCTCTTGGGTTTTAATCTATCGGTTTTACCAGTTCCGGATTCACCTGGGTACCGAAGGTCTTGCACAGCTCCTGTACATTGGGATCCACGACTATCGCGGCCTGGGCGGCTTTTAGACGTTCTGCCTGGCGCCGTGCATCACTCTTCGCTGGTGTTTCCAGGTCGCCGGATGCTGGCTGGATGCGGATTTTGAGTGGCTCACCGAAGTACGTCGTTAGGGAATCTTCCAGGCGTTTCACCAATTGGTCGGTTGCCATGTGTTCATGCACGGTATCGATCTCCATGTACAACACATTACCCTCGCGTCGCTGGTAGGCACAGTTGAGGGCCAACTGTAGAGCCGCACCTCTGACCTCCAGGGATTCCACTAAACCGATCCAGTCCGGATCCTGCCAAGCTTGTGCTGGCTTCGATGATGGTGCGGCTCTTTCCTGTAATTTTGGTACAGACGTTTTTGGATCGGAGGCAATACCGTGCGCGCTGGGTTGAGTGGATGAGGAGACCGGTAGCGCCGAAGTGCTACATTTTTTTGATGTCGGTGCAAACGCAAGCATACGCAGCAGGGTCATTTCAAAGCCGCTTCGCGGTGAAGGTGAGAGCGTCATATCGCGTTTGCCCAACAGTGCGATCTGATAATAAAGCTGAACCTCTTCAGCACTCAGCTGCGAACTCAGCTTCTGCAAGCTATCCGCATCACTGAATTCTGAGCTCATTCCGGGTACTGCCTGGACCAGTGCCAAGCGCTGCAGCACCGATGCTATATCATCCAGTACAAGTTCATAATCAGGCGCCATCTCATCCAGTTTCGCGATGATCTTGAGAAGCGTTTTGCCATCCTTATTAGCCACCGCCTCCAGCAATTCGCGTACATGGGTTTGCTCGATGGTGCCCAGCATGCTACGTACATCCGCTTCCCGCAGATTACCGCCACCATGGGCGATAGCCTGATCGAGCACACTCAGGGCATCGCGCAAACTACCATCTGCGGCAATGGCAATCAGTGTTACTGCCGCCGGTTCTTGGGGAATTTTTTCAGCTTCCAGGATATGTTTGAGATGCTCTTGAATAAGGCTCACTGACAGGCGCTTGAGATTGAACTGCAGACAGCGCGACAGCACCGTCACCGGCAGTTTCTGCGGATCCGTGGTGGCCAGCAGGAATTTGACATGCGGCGGTGGCTCCTCAAGGGTTTTCAACAGTGCGTTGAAGGAATGGGCAGACAGCATGTGTACTTCGTCGATCAGATAGACTTTGTAACGACCCCTGCTGGGCGCGTATTGCACGTTGTCCAAAAGGTCGCGAGTATCATCTACCTTGGTGCGCGAAGCTGCATCCACTTCAATCAGATCCACGAAACGTCCGGAGTCAATCTCTACACAGGCACTACATTCGCTACAGGGCCTGGAGCTCACACCTTTTTCACAATTCATGGATTTCGCCAGTATCCGCGCAATGGTGGTTTTTCCTACCCCGCGTGTGCCGGCAAACAGGAAGGCGTGGTGTAGGCGATTATTATCAAGCGCATTGATGAGTGCCTTGAGCACATGTTCCTGACCGACCATTTCCGCAAAGTTTCGCGGTCTCCATTTTCTTGCGAGTACTTGATAGGACATTTTCTGCCTGAAGCTGCGATGGATGCTGGCGTCAATTATTGACGAACAGCTACTTTACCAGAGGTGCCAATAGCTTAACCTTGCCGTCACCGGGATGGGTGGCAGCCTGCGTCAGCTATACCCCGGCACACGAGGCCGCTGCTGCCGCTGCTCCCTTCCGGGCCTGACGGGATTCACAGCTTGTCGTCGCGAAGAAGCCGGCGCAGGCGGCCATGGAACATGTCTGCCCAAAGGCCATCTGGCCATATCATGCAATCAGTGCCTGACGGCTCATGACTACTAAAATATCTCTTTTATAAATTCTGGCGGAGAGGGCGGGATTCGAACCCGCGATACGGGGTTGCCGTATACACGCTTTCCAGGCGTGCTCCTTAGACCGCTCGGACACCTCTCCAATTCTATAAACACAGTAACAAAAGGCGCGGGAGATTACTCTATGCCACCAGTGCCCGCAACCGCAGGGGGTGATGCAGTGCTCGGGCTCGCTGGTGCTGCAGGCTTTTTGTCTTCCGTTTTTAGCGGAGGTTGATTGTCACTGGGTGCCGACGGTACCGGCACGCTTTTGGGCGTCGTAGATGGTTTGGGGGCGACCTTTGGCTGCGCATCGATGAGCTGTGGCGGTTTTATCAAACAGGGAGTTGCCGGACGTTTTGAAGAAGTTTTGTCTGGGCTGGGGACGACCCCCTGGATCGCGTAATTCGGGGCAGGAACCGGTACGCTTATCCCAGGTGGTGCGTGCAGTGCTGGATTAGCAACGCTTCCGGCATAAGGATGCGAATCCCCACAATTCAAGGTGCTGCATCCGTATAATCCTGCCATAAACAGCACCAACGCTGTCACTATCAATTTATTCATAAGATTGAGTTCCAATAACATTGTCATTGCAAATTACAAGGCGCCAACAGCACGTAGCGTAGCACGCAGCGTGTCATGATGAACTGGCGCCAACGCTGTAAGCGGCAAACGTATGCCAGCCGGTATCCGGCCCATTTCCCTAAGTGCCCATTTAACCGGGATCGGGTTGCTCTCCAGAAATAGATGATCATGCAGCGTAGCCAGTCGCTGATTGATTATTTCAGCCTGACTGCGTTTACCCGCACCAGCCGCAGCACACATGGCATGCATCAGCTTCGGAGTGATGTTGGCAGTGACCGAGATGACCCCCTGCCCACCCCGCAATATAAATTCCATGGCGGTGGCATCATCACCGCTGATGAGCAGGAATCCTTTTCCACAACGTTGCCTTATTTCCTCCAGACGATCCAGTTTGCCAGTAGCTTCTTTGATGCCAATGATATTTTTAATCTGCGCCAGGCGAGCTACGGTTTCCGGAAGCATATCTACGACACTACGGCTTGGCACGTTGTAAAGAATCAATGGCAGCGATACTGCGTCTGCAATGGTACGGAAATGCTGATAAAGCCCTTCCTGGGTCGGCTTGATGTAATAAGGCACTACCACCAGTGCGGCGGCGGCACCGAAGGACTGTGCGA
>JAJYBN010000147.1 GCA_021779005.1 Pseudomonadota bacterium | reverse complement strand
GATCTGGCGGCGCTCGGCATGCTGAGCAAGGGACTGGAAACCGTGGTGCTGCCGGGCGCGGTGTTCATCATCTATACACTCATCACCCGCGACTGGAAGCGCTGGAGACAGCTGCACTGGTACGGCGGCCTGTTGATCTTCCTGGTCATCGCGGCGCCCTGGTTTGTAGTGGTGAGCCTGCGCAATCCAGATTTCTTCTTCCACTTTTTCGTGTATGAACATTTCTACCGGTTCCTGACGCCGGTGGCGCATCGCTATGGTGCCTGGTGGTATTTCATCCCGATCCTGCTGTTGGGGTTGTTGCCCTGGTGGTCGCAGTTCATCCGTGCAGTGCTGCGTCCATGGCGCCAGACTGATGCAGTCGCGCCGGTGGCAGGTTTCGACCACACACTGTTTCTGTGGATTTGGTGTGGGCTGGTGTTTGTATTCTTCTCGTTCTCCGATTCCAAGCTGGCGAGTTACATCCTGCCGATCGTTCCGGCGCTGGCGCTACTGGTCGGCCGCGAGCTGGCGGAACGCCGCCGCAGCGATGCACTCATCACCGCAGGCATCGGAATGCTGCTGGCGATCTTGGCCCTATGGCTGACGCCGCTCATCCAGGAAGATGGGGGCAAGCTCCCCTTGCAACTTTATCAGGCGATCCTGCCGTGGATGGTCGCAGGCTGCGGGCTGCTGCTGATCGTGTCCATCATCAGTTTCTTCATGGCCTATTTCCGCTTCGTTGGCACCTCTATGGCGCTGATAGGCGCCGGACTGTTCCTCTCCATCCAGATCGTCTCGACCGGCGCGCAAGTGCTCTCGCCGGTCTATTCTGGCCACTCGTTGGCGAAGCAGATCAGCGCCTATAACCAGCCGGATATCCCGTTTTACAGCATCGATGATTACCAGCAGTCGCTGCCGTTCTATCTCAAGCGTACCCTGACGCTGGTGGCATACCAGGGGGAGCTGGCATTCGGCATCAGCCGCGAACCGCAGAAGTGGATCCCGGACGTGGATAGTTTCATCAAGCGCTGGCAGAGTGACCCCCAGGCCCTGGCAGTGATGCCCACGGATACTTATCAATTACTGGAAAAGAAAGGCGTACCCATGCAGATCATCGGCCAGGATCCGGAACGTATCGCGGTGAGAAAACCATGAACCTCGTCAGCTTCCTGCTGGTTATCACCGGCGTGATGCTGAACGCCGCCGCCCAACTGCTGCTCAAGGCCGGCGTGCGCCACATGGGCATCATACAATTGCAGTTCCAGAGCATCCTGAGCGCCGGCTGGAAGCTGGCGTTCGAGCCGCACATCCTCGGCGGACTGTTCTGCTACGTGGTGAGCGTAGTGGTATGGATCCTGGCACTGTCGCGGGTGCAGGTGAGCATCGCCTATCCCATGCTGTCCCTGGGCTATGTGGTCACGGCGATCGCCGCCTGGATGTTTTTCGGCGAATCGCTGGGAGCCATGCGTATGACAGGCATCGCCGTGATCATCGTCGGCGTATACCTGGTAGCACGCAGTTGAAAACCAGCAGCGCAGCAAAACAACAGAGAGCAGGAAAATCATGAGCGAGTATCTGCCATTCACACGACCGACGATCGATGCACAGACCATCGAGGATGTCGGCGATGTGCTGCGCTCGGGTTGGATCACCACCGGTCCCAAGGTCGAGCAGTTCGAGCGTGGCCTGGCCGACTATCTGGGCGGGCAGCGCCAGGTGCGCACTTTCCTGCACGCCACTGGCGCACTCGAAGAAGCACTGGTGGTCTGCGGCATCGGGCCTGGTGATGAAGTGATCGTGCCGGCCATGACGTTCGCGGCCAGCGCCAACGTGGTGGTGCGTCTGGGCGCGAAGCCGGTGCTTGTGGATGTGGACCTGAAATCGCGCAGCCTGCTGCTGGATCAGGCCGCCGCTGCCGTGACTCCGAAGACCCGCGCCATCATGCCGGTGCACCTGAATGGCCTGGCTGCAGACCTGGACGGCGTGTATGCGCTGGCCAAGCAGCACCGTCTGCGGGTGGTGGAAGATGCCGCCCAGGCCATCGGCACCTTATATAAGGGTCGCAAGCTGGGTTCCTTCGGCGACCTGGTGGTGTTCAGTTTCCACGCCAACAAGAACCTCACGACCATCGAAGGCGGAGCGGTGTCGCTGACGAGCCCGGAAGAAGCCAGGACGCTGGAGGTCCTGCGTTTCCACGGCATCACCAAGTATCCGGACGGCACCATGGACGTGACACGCGCTGCCAGCAAGCACAATATGACCGATGTGGCCGCGTGCGTGGGTTTGGCTCAGCTCCGGCGCCTGGATGAATTCAATCACAAGCGCCGTCAGCTCGCTTACCGTTATTTCGAGCTGCTGGGTGACGAGAAACTGGGCGTGGTGCCAGCGCGCGGTGATGAGGGCCATAGCTGGCACATGTTCACGCTCCTGCCACACTACAACAAGGCCTGCCCGGACCGCAAAACACTGCGGGAACGCATGCACAAGCGCGGCATCGGTCTCGGCATCCATTATCAGGCCCTCAACCAGTTCACCCTGTATAAAAACATGGGTTACCCTGAGGGACGCTTTCCCAACGCCGAACGCATCGGCCGCGAGACCGTCACGCTGCCCTTGTTCCCGGCCATGGCCCTGTCCGAGGTGGAGCGTGTATGCGAGGCACTGGGTGAGTGCCTGACAACAGCCTAGATTCTGGAGAACCTGTGATGGCGAAAGCAAAAAAATACCCTAAACCGGAAGTCTCCGTGGTCATCCCGGTATACAACGAACAGGACTCCCTGCCAGCCCTGTTCACACGCCTGTACCCGGCCATGGATGCCCTGGGGCGCAGTTATGAATGCGTGTTCGTGGACGACGGCAGCGCCGACCGCTCGGCAGCGCTGTTGCGCGAGCAGTTCAAGCGCCGTCCGAAACAGACCCGGGTGGTGCTGCTGCAGAGCAACTTCGGACAGCACGCCGCCATCCTTGCGGGTTTCAGCGCCAGCCGCGGCGAACGCATCGTCACCCTGGACGCGGACCTGCAGAATCCGCCGGAAGAGGTGGGCAGCCTGCTTCGGAAGATGGACGAGGGTTACGATTACGTGGGCACCATCCGGCGCAAGCGCCGTGACGTGGTCTGGCGCAAGCTGGCCTCGCGTCTGATGAACCGGCTGCGGGAGCGCATCACCAAGGTCAAGATGACTGATCAGGGCTGCATGCTGCGCGCTTACGCGCGCCATGTGGTGGATGCCATCAACAGCACCAGTGAGATCAACACCTTCATACCGGCGCTGGCCTACCTGTATGCACTCAAACCGGTGGAAGTGGAGGTCGAACACGAAGAGCGCCAGGCGGGCAAATCCAAGTATTCACTCTACAAGCTCATACGCTTGAACTTCGATCTGGTCACCGGCTTCTCGGTGGCGCCGCTGCAGGTGTTTTCGTTCGTCGGCGTGCTCATCGCCGGTGCCTCTCTGCTGCTGTTCTTCTACATCATGGTCTACCGCATCCTGTATCCGCAGGGAACAGTGCAGGGCGTGTTCACGCTGTTCGCCATCGTGTTCTTCTTCATCGGCATCCTGCTGTTCGGCATCGGGCTGCTGGGTGAATACATCGGGCGCATCTACCAGGAAGTGCAGCGCCGGCCGCGCTACCTGGTGCGCGCGATACTGGAAAAGAAAGCCACTGATGACTAGCGCGGTCGTCTTCGCCTACCACAACGTCGGAGTCCGCTGTCTTTCGGTGCTGCTGGCGCATGGCGTCAAGGTGCCGCTGGTGGTCACCCATGAGGACGATCCGCGCGAGAACGTCTGGTTTGGCAGTGTCCGACGTCTCGCGGAACTGAATCGCATTCCGGTGGTGGCGCCGGAGCGCCCCAACAGCGTGGAGCTGGCGGAACGCCTGGCGGCTGCCAAGCCGGATTTTCTGTTCTCCTTCTATTACCGCTTCATGCTCAAGGGCCCGCTGCTGGGCATCCCGCGGCGCGGCGCCCTCAACATGCACGGTTCGCTGTTGCCGAAGTATCGTGGTCGGGTGCCCATCAACTGGGCCATCATCCATGGTGAGCGTGAGACCGGCGCCAGTCTGCATTACATGGAAGCAAAGCCGGACGCCGGCGATCTGGTTGACCAGCAGGAGGTGCCGA
>JAJYBN010000003.1 GCA_021779005.1 Pseudomonadota bacterium | reverse complement strand
AACATCGATGATGAGCATCAGGCTAACGCCGTATATGGGGTGCCGGCCATAGACTCGGCGCTCCATCCAGTCATCCACAGTGCCACGACCGTACTTGACGACCGTGTCTTTTTGATTCGCTTCCTTACGATACAGTTCAGCACCTTCCAATAGCACTTTAAGCAGGCCCTTCACTCGGGGGCTGTGCGGATCATCATCAGTTTCACAATGTGCATGGTGTTTGCGGTGCACTGCCACCCATTCGCGCGTGACCATGCCGGTGGTCAACCACAGCCAGAAGCGGAACAAGTGCCTGACGGCAGAGTGTAAGACCAGGCCACGGTGGGTCTGATCACGATGCAGGAATAGCGTCACCGCCACGATCGTCAGGTGGATAAAGACAGGGGCAATAATAAACAAGCCCCAGATCGGCAGTCCCAATAATCCGTGGATTAAAAACAAGCGCGTTACCTAAAAACCAGTGCAAGAATGCTGATTCACTATATAGGATTTGACCATATCTAGTCCATCTGAAGCTGTCATACTGGCTGGCAGGCTTGCAATTGAAGGCCTGGGCCGTAAAACTGCATTCCTGTTTGGGAACTTTTCAGAAATAACCGCGACTATACAATGTCGCTGACACACCATAATTTCATAAAAAATAATTACCATTAGCAACTTTTCACACAACACTTCGGTATGGTCGATAACATGAATGGTGATGATGTCCTCGTGAAAGTCGAGAATCTGTATCGTTATTACGATGAGCACTGCGCGGTGCAAGGTCTAAATTTCGAATTGCGCAAGGGCGAGATCCTGGGATTCCTGGGGCCGAACGGCGCCGGCAAGACCACCACCATGCAGATTCTCTCGGGCAATCTTGCCCCCAGCGCCGGCCAGATACTGATCAATGGCATCGATATCCTTGACCAGCCAAAGCGCGCCAAAGCCTGTATCGGCTACCTACCGGAACAACCGCCACTGTATGCCGATCTCACGGTGGACGAATACCTTGAGTATTGTGCCTGTCTAAACCGGGTGCCACGAAACAAGCATCTGACAGCCCGCAGCCTATCCAAAGAGCGTTGCGGCCTCAAGGACATGGGTAGCAAGCTCATCAGCAACCTTTCCAAGGGTTATCGGCAACGTGTCGGCATCGCCCAGGCCATCATCCACACGCCCGCCGTCGTGATCCTGGATGAACCCACGGTGGGGCTCGACCCCATACAGATTCGCGAGATCCGTTCTCTCATCGTCGAACTCGGCAAGGAACATGGCGTGATCCTTTCAACTCACATCCTGCCGGAAGTCCAGACCGTATGCAGCCGTGTGCAGATCATCCATAAAGGGCGTCTGGTATTTAACGATGATCTCGCCGGTCTTACGCGGCGCATGCAATCCACAAGCCTGTTGCTAACCTGCCGGCAGTTGCCGGAACAGGCCGTCATCAGGGCCTTACCTGGAGTCATCAGTGTCGAGCTGCTTGGCAACCAGCAGCTGCGGGTGCATTTCAATGCGGGTAATAATCCCGCCGAGATAATCGCTGCGGAAGTTATCAAACGTGGCTGGGGTCTTCTGGAACTCATCCCAGAGCATAAATCCCTGGAGCAGATATTCGTGGAATTGACCACCACCGATGAAGCCAGTGGCACAACAATGATTCAGGAACGCGCAGCATGATGATATTCACGATCGCCTGGCGCGAACTCAGGAACTTGTTCCTGTCGCCACTGGCCTGGTGTGTGCTGGCTGTAATCCAATTCATAATCGCCTGGATCTTTTTGATTCAAGTCGACAATTTCTTAAAATTCGCACCAACCCTGGCAGGCATGGCCAATGCGCCGGGCGTGACCGATGCCATAGCATCGCCAATCTTCAGTACTGCCAGTGTAATCATGTTGCTTGTCGTCCCGATCATGAGCATGCGGCTGATCGCGGAGGAGCGCCGTAGCGGAACTTTGAGCCTTCTGCAATCGGCACCTGTGAGCATGACCGAAATCGTACTGGGCAAATATCTCGGCTTGCTGCTGTTCCTAATCATCATGTTGGGATTCATGACCGTCATGCCACTGTCTTTGGCGGTCGGCACTCACCTGGACTACGGTAAATTGTTCTCTGGAGTACTTGGACTGGGACTTTTACTGGGTGCGTTCGCTTCGGCCGGCCTGTTTATTTCGACACTGACTAAACAGCCAGTGGTGGCAGCAATCTCATGCTTCGGTTTGCTGCTGATGCTGTGGATCATCAGCTGGGCGGGCAGCGGCGATGACCGCTACAGCCCGGTTTTTCATTATCTGTCGCTGCTCGATCACTATGGCGCATTGCTGCGCGGCTCATTCAATTCCACTGATGTCTTGTACTATCTACTTTTCATCACCACCTTTCTGGTACTCAGCATCCGTAGGTTGGATGCCTATCGTTTGCAGCACTAATCAATCATGCGCGTCACCCATAAATCCCGCCTGCAGATCCGCGCCCAGAACTGGGGCTTCGTCATCCTGTTTATGGCTGCGATCGGTCTGGTAGCCTGGCTCAGCACTCAATACGTGTATCAGGCCGATTGGACATACGGGCACCGCAACTCCCTGTCACCCGCGAGCGTGCAACTTCTAAAGGCCCTCAAGGACCCGCTCAGTTTCACCGCGTTTGTGAGTGACAATCCGCCGCTGCGTGATGCGATCCGCCGCTTCGTGGGCAAGTACCAGGAAGTGAAACACGATATCAAGCTTGAGTTCGTGAATCCCAATACTAACCCGCAGGAGACACGCAGTCAGGGCATCACCGCCGAGGGTGAAGTGGTCATCCGCTATCAGGGTCGCACACAGACAGTGTCGCAGGTCAACGAAGTCAACGTCACCAATGCCATCGAAGGCATCGCCCGTGGCGCGGACCGTTTTATAGTATTTCTCAGTGGCGATGGCGAACGTGATCCACTCGGCCAGCATAACTTCGACCTGGGCGATTTCGGCAAGCAACTGCAGGATAAGGGCTTCAAGGTCGAGAGCCTGAACCTCGCGGCGACACCCACCGTTCCGGCGAATACTGCGGTGCTGGTGATTGCCGGTCCCCAGACCGAACTGATGCCGGGTGCGGTGAATATCATTAATGACTATGTGAGACGCGGCGGCAACCTTCTGTGGTTGGGTGATCCCGGATCGCTTTATGGACTGGAACCGTTGGCTCAAACGCTGGGCATCAGCTTCGAGAAAGGCACCATTGTGGATCCAGACTCCCAGCTCTTCGGTATCACCAACCCCAGCGTCATCCTGGTAGCCAAATACGAGCCTTCCAACGCCATCACCCGGGATTTCAATACTGCCACCCTGTTTGCTGGAGCCACCGCTCTAAAGATTGATGCCACAGGCGGATGGCAGAGTGAAGCGTTCTTGAAGTCCCTGCCGCGCAGCTGGTTGGCAACCGGTAAACTGCAGGGCAAGATCAAATTTGATCCGAAACGGGGTGATAAACAAGGGCCATTGACGATTGGCGTAGACCTGACACGTGAGATCAAAACGGCTACTGATGATGATAAGAAAAATAATGACACCTCCAAGAATAGTATCGAGCAGCGCGTTGTCGTGACAGGCGACGGGGATTTCCTTTCCAATTCTTATCTGAATAATGGCGGCAATTTGGTGCTCGGCCTCAATATCCTCAACTGGCTTTCCCACGATGACAGCTTCATCAATATCAATACTGAATCGGCACCGGACCGCACTCTGATTCTTTCACGCGTACAGCAAGCGGTGATCAGTCTGGGCTTCCTGTTCATGCTGCCGTTGCTGCTGATCGCCAGTGGTCTGCTCATCTGGGCCCGCCGGCGCCGCGCTTGATGTTGTTGCAGATCTCATGAAATCCCGTCTGTGGCTCAATCTGGCGCTGCTGATCACGATCGTAATCCTGGCAGCCATCGTCTATTTCAAACCCGGCGCCAAAAAACCGCCGCCGCCGCAGTTGCTCACAAACCTTCAAGCCGCGGATATCAAATCCATCAAGATCGAGCCGGCGAATATGCCGGCCGTTGAACTCACACGCACCGACAAGGGCTGGCAGATGGTTACGCCACTGAAAATCCCGGCCGATGAGTTTCTGGTGAAAACCATCCTGGACAACATCCATGGGGATGTCAGCGACAGCTTCAAAGCGAAACCGGCTGATCTGGCGCAATACGGACTGGATCCGCCAGCCCTGCGTCTATGGCTGAATGGCACCGAGTTCGATTTCGGCGGCACCGAGCCCATCCACAACAACCGCTACGTGAAGACCGGTGATGAAATCCGTCTAGCCGGCAACCTATTGTTCTATCGCCTTAACCACCAATCGCTTTGGTGGGCCAACCGTCGGCTGCTGCCAAACGATGCGCATATCACCGGCCTGCAGCTTCCGGATGCGACCCTGACGCTCAAGGGCGCCGTCTGGCAACTGTCACCCACGAATCCGGCCATAACATCCGATGCAATCCAGACGCTGGTGGACAACTGGAAAAATGCCCAAGCCATCAGCACCGATAAAATCGGCGACGGCAAGTCACAAGGTGAAGTGGCGATCGAATTGGCGGGTGGCGGCCAGCCGCTGCGTTTCGCCATCCTCAGTGATCCCAATTATCTGGTGCTGGCCCGCCCGGATCTGGGGCTGGAGTATCAGCTCGACAGCGGGCAACGCGCCGACTTGCTGGAACTGAAACCTGAAAAAGCACCCGCGGCTTCGAATAAACCGGCCCAGTTGCCCAGCCACAAGCCTGAAGACAAGCCTCTCCATTAGACTAAGACACTTGGGCTGATCCGCCCGTTCTTATAAGGCGACACAGCGTGCCCGAACTGCCGGAAGTGGAAACCGCGCGCCGCGGCATTGAACCGCACCTGCTCAAGCATGCGGTCACGGCAGTCGTGGTACGCAATAGAAACTTGCGCTGGCCAGTATCACGATCACTGATCGAATCGTTGCCGGGCCAGCGCATCGATTCTGTCACTCGACGGGGAAAATATCTGTTGTTGCATTCGCCGGCGGGTACCGCCATCCTGCATCTCGGCATGTCCGGCAGCCTGCGGGTGCTACCGGCGGACACACTGGCGGAAAAGCATGACCACCTGGATATCGTGCTGGACGGTGGCCGCGCACTGCGGCTGCGCGATCCGCGCCGTTTCGGCACGCTGCTGTGGACCACTGGCAATCCCGCCCAGCATAAACTCTTGCGTAGCCTCGGACCAGAGCCTCTTGAAGGACACTTTGATGGTGATTATCTGTTTGCCAAAGCCCGCAGACGCAAAGTGGCCATCAAGAACTTCATCATGAACAGCCACATCGTGGTGGGCGTTGGCAACATCTATGCAAGCGAAGCATTGTTTCTGGCGCGCATCCACCCGCAGCGCGCCGCAGGCAAGGTTTCGCGGGAACGGTACCAGGCACTTGCCAAAGCCATCCGCAAAGTCCTCAATGCGGCTATCAAGGCGGGTGGTACGACCTTGCGGGATTTCAGCCGTACCGACGGCGAGCCCGGCTACTTCCGCCAGCACCTGCGGGTCTACGATCGTGAAGGCAAAACCTGCGAACGCTGTGGCGGGAGCATCCGATCCCGCGTCACCGGCCAGCGCAGCACCTATTACTGTCCGAAATGCCAGACCTGAGACTACAATCTGTAAGCAAATGTTAAGGATTGCTCATGGGTAACCGGTTATCCAAAATCTACACGCGCACCGGCGATGACGGCACCACCGGCCTGGGGGATGGCACGCGCGTAGCGAAAGACGATGTGCGGGTGGAAGCCTACGGTACGTTGGATGAACTCAACAGCTTCATGGGTCTGCTGCTGGCTGAGGATTTACCGCCGGATGTCGCATCGGCACTGCAACCCATGCAGCATGAGCTTTTTGATTTGGGCAGCGAATTCTGCCTGCCGGGCTATAAAGCCATCACTGCGGAACATGTGCAGCGTCTTGAAGATACCCTCGACAGGTTCAATGAAACTTTGCCGCCCTTGAAGGAATTCATCTTGCCGGGCGGCAGCCGCGTCGCAGCGGTCTGTCATATAGCACGCACCGTGTGCCGACGCGCCGAGCGCCGCGCATGGACACTGCACAGGCAGCACCCGCAAAATCCCGAGAGCATCAAATATCTCAACCGACTATCAGATTTACTATTTGTGTTAGCACGAGTCATCCAGCGACGTAATCAAGGGACAGAAGTATTGTGGAAGCATGAACGCAAAAAGAATTCGGCGATCTAGCACCCACAGCAATGACTGCTTACGGCTGCGGAAGCGGTAATTGGGCTGGTGATTATCCGTAAGTGGACTTATGGCGCTCGCGCTTTCTCTAAGTCTTCACAAAGTTGTTTGCCGCCTTGCAGAATCCGCGGTGTAGCGCGCGCGAGCAAGTCGCTTGAAATAGTGAACAAACTGACGGTGCGTACTGCACTTATCTGCGGCCAGCGCTGCCATTCCTTAAGGCGCTCGGCTGCGCCCTCATCACTACCGGTGACTATTGCCTGGGGATCACGCGCCAGCACGGATTCCAGGCTTACGGGTACTGCCAGTTCCTTAAGGTCGGAGAAGATATTGCGGCCCCCGCACAGCTCGATCATGTGGCTGATGATCTGACGGCCGCCGATGGTGTACAACGGCGTGCCGGAGATCTCATAGAATACCCGCACCGGCGTGCGCCCCGCATATTTACGGCGCAGGGATTCCAGTCCAGCCTGATATTCCTGCGCGGCTGCCCGGGCTTGGGCTTCATGGCCGGTGACTTGACCGATGAGTTCCAGGTTGCGAGCGATGTCCGCCAGACGGTCGTTGCCGATGACCAGAACATTTAACCCGAGTGTCCGCAATCGTTCGATGACTACAGGTGGCGTGCCGCCCTGCCAGGCGAGCACCAGGTCGGGCTCGAGCGCCACCAACCGTTCCATATCCACCCGGAACGCATCGCCGATGCGCGGCAATTCTTTGGCTGCGTTTGGATAGTTGCTGTAGGTGTCCGCGCCCACCATCCGTGCGCCCGCACCCGCTGCGTAGGCGAGTTCCGTGAGATCCGGTGCCAGACTGATGATGCGTTGCGCCGGTGCAGCCAAGGTGATGGTCTGATGGTCGGCGCCGCTGACAGTGATCACGGCCGAAGCTGTAACAGGATGAACGGAAAGCAGCGCGCCTAAGAACAAACGAAAAATATTCTGCTCAAAAACCGTCGCCACAGGTATTTGCACAGAGTTTCACCAAGCCCAGCTGAGCAGGCTTGCGAGAAAGTAGATGACCATCCAGATGATGACCGTACGTCGTATCAACAACAGCGCCGAACGCAGACGCCCGGTACCCGGATCTTCAGCACTGGCCCGCAGTGCGCCGAGTCCTGCGCACACCAGTACCTCGTTGTTCACCTGGAAGAATTTCGCCGAGCAGTTGGCATAAAAAATTTTGAGATCCGAGACCGCATCCTCGAGGCTGCCGGCCAGGGCATAGCCCACTGCGGCCAGATGTGCGGGTATCCAAGCCAGTACGCCGTACAGCCGGTTCAGGGCGTCGGTGAATTCCTGTGAACGCTTCTCATCGGCAGGCATACGCCGCAGGAAATCGACGCTGCGATACAACACGGCCCCCGCCGGGCCCAGGAGTGCGAACCAGAAAAAAATTCCGAACAGGCGATCGTTGGATTCCGCCAGCACTGCGTGTGTGACTGCTTCCGAACGCGCGGCTGTGTCCGTTGGCGGTTCGGCGCCCAAAATCTCACGCGCGAGGGTCCCGGCTTTGTAATCATCGCCGGACTGGGTGGCGTCTATATAGTCACCCACTTGGGTGTGCAGGTCCCGCGGCCCCAGTGTCAGAAGTAACAGCGCCACTGAGAACAAGAACCCCAAGGCGTTCCAGATATGGTCCAGCAGATGGCCCACGAACAGGGTCGCCACCGTGGGCACCAGCACGATCACTAGCACGCCGGTGCCGGCGCGCCAGAAGCTCGGGCTTTGGGCCAGAAAATCCAGGCTCTCGTAGTAGGCGTGGAACCAGCGAGGTCCGCGCAGGGATTCCAGATGCCGCAAGGCTTGGTCCAGCAGCAGGCTGATGAGGAGGGCGATGAAGCTCATGGTCGTGTAGTTAAACGGCCCGCGCGGGGTTATGCAAGTTGCGCGTGGAACTGCGCCCAATCGAACGCCGGCCCCGGATCGGTCTTGCGCCCCGGCGCGATGTCGGAATGGCCGACGATACGTGACGGGGTGATATCCGGAAAGGCCGCCATGATGGCGTGGCTTACGGCAGCGAGCTCGGCATATTGCGGCTCTGTATAGGACACGTCATCGCAGCCTTCCAATTCGATGCCGATGGAGAAATCATTGCAGGCCGCGCGGCCCTGATACATGGACGTGCCCGCATGCCAGGCACGCTGCTGGAAAGGCACGAATTGCAGCAGTTCACCGTCACGGCGTATCAGCAGGTGCGAGGAGACGCGTAGGTTCTGGATAGTGGCGAAATAGGGATGGGCATCCAGCGGCAGGGTGCCCATAAACAGGCGTTCGATCCACTCGCCGCCGAATTCACGCGGCGGCAGGCTGATGCCATGGATGACCAATAGGTCGATGCGAGTGCCTGCTGGGCGCGCATCGCAATGCGGTGACGATAACTGGCGCACGCCACTCATGCGGCCGGTGGCACGGTCCACCTTTGGCTGCTTACCGGCTGTGTTATCAGTCGCGTTCTGCATACGGGTATGTTGCCGGGAATGAAACAAATGCGCAAAATGCCCGGCACTGCCTGTCAGCCTGTCAGCATCACCGGAACACACTCCATGCGCGCCAACAGTGACTTCGTCAAACGGGATCTGGCGGTCCTCTGGCACCCCTGCACCCAGATGAAGGACCATGAATGGCTGCCGCTGATACCCATCCGCCGCGGTCTGGGTGTATGGCTGGAGGACTTCGAGGGCAAGCGCTACCTGGATGCCATCAGCTCCTGGTGGGTGAACCTGTTCGGCCACGCCAATCCGCGCATCAACACCGCCCTCAACGGCCAGCTGCAGGAACTGGAACACGTGATCCTGGCGGGCTTCAGTCATGCGGCGGTGGTGGAGCTTTCGGAGCGACTGGTGCAGCTCGTGCCGCCGGGCTTGACCCGCTGCTTCTATGCGGACAACGGCTCATCGGCGGTGGAAGTGGCGGTGAAGATGAGTTTCCATTGTTGGCGCAACAACGGCCGCCACAAAAAAACCAGATTCATCACCCTCACCAACAGTTACCACGGCGAGACCCTGGGGGCTTTGGCGGTGGGCGACGTGGCGCTCTACAAAGAAACCTATCAACCGCTGCTCATGGATGTGATCTCAGTGCCGAGTCCGGACTGCTTCCTGCGTGAAGCAGGCGAGAGTTGGGAAGCGCACAGCCACAAGATGTTTGCACAGATGGAATCTGCATTAGAACGCCATCATGAAGAAACCTGCGCGGTCATCATCGAACCGCTGGTGCAATGCGCCGGTAACATGCGCATGTACCATCCTGTGTATCTTAAATTGTTGCGGCAAGCCTGCGACCGTTACGGCGTGCATCTGATCGCCGATGAGATCGCCGTGGGCTTCGGCCGCACCGGCACCTTGTTCGCCTGCGAGCAGGCCCGCATCACCCCGGACTTCATGCTGCTGTCCAAAGGTCTCACCGGCGGTTATCTACCCTTGTCGGTGGTGGTGACCCGCGATGAGATCTACCAGGCGTTTTACGACGACTATGACACCCTGCGCGCCTTCCTGCACTCCCACAGTTACACAGGCAACGCCCTCGCCTGTCGCGCGGCGCTGGCGACGCTGGATATCTTTCGCGACGACCGCGTCGTCGAGAACAACCAGGCGCTCGCGGCGCACATGGGCAGGCGCGTGGCACAACTCGCCGAACATCCGCATGTGGCGGAGATCCGCCAGCACGGGATGATCCTGGCCATGGAGATGGTGAAGGATAAGCAGAGACCCGAACCTTTTGCTTGGCAGGAACGCCGCGGTCTCACCGTCTATCAGCACGCACTTAAGCGCGGCGTGCTGCTGCGGCCGGTGGGCAACGTGGTCTATTTCATGCCGCCCTATGTCATCACCGAACCCGAGATCGATCTCATGGCGCAGGTGGCGGCTGAGGGCATCGATCTCGCCACCCGCGAGGCCTGAAGCATGCGTATCCCCCGCATCTTTCACCCTGAACCTCTCAGGGACCAGCGCCAAGTAGAACTGTCGGCGGCAGCTGCCAAACATATTTCCGCGGTATTGCGTCTGAAAACCGGTGTGCCGCTGGTGCTGTTCGATGGCTCCGGCTTCGAGTTCGAAGCCGTGCTGGAGAAGTCGGACAAAAAACATGCCCTGGTGAGTATCGCCCGCATGCACGGCCCGGCGGTGGAATCTCCGCTGCGAGTCACACTTGCGCAGGGAATCTCCCGCGGCGAACGCATGGACTACACGGTGCAGAAGGCGGTGGAACTGGGGGTCGCGGGCATCATCCCGGTGCTCACGGAACGCAGTGTTGTGCGCCTGGATGAGAAAAGCGCAAGCCGCAAACAACAGCACTGGCAGCACGTGGTCATCAGCGCCTGCGAACAGAGCGGGCGCGTACACCTGCCCCAGGTGCAGCCACCGGTCTCACTGGGTACTTTTCTCGCTTCCAGGCAGCCAGCGCATCTGAAGCTGTTGCTGGATCCGCAAGCAGACATGACGGTCAGCCAGTTGCTAAACCCGCCTAACAATGACGTGCTGCTGCTGGTGGGTCCGGAGGGCGGACTGGATGATGCGGAGCGCGACGCGGCAAAACGCGCCGGATTCCTTGGCGTGCAGCTGGGACCACGCATCCTGCGCACCGAAACTGCCGCGCTCGTGACTTTAAGCTTGTTACAAGGTCGCTGGGGTGATCTCGGGAATTAGTGTTTTCATCCGTCACGCATGTGGTTGGCGCGCAGCGTGAACGGGCGTCAGGCAGGGGTCTCTCCGTGAGCGGCGGCATGCATCGAAGCGAGCCAGTCTTCGAGCACGGCGAGATCGAGTTCACCACTTGCGTGCTGCGTGAGGCGCTTCACGACCGCCGAACCGCAGATCACTCCGGCGGCGCCGGCGGCGATGCCTTCGCACACCTGGCTTGGTTCCGAGACTCCGAATCCAAGCACTGCCGGCGGCGCATCGCGGGCTTCGAGCTGCGCAAGCAGTTCGCGCGCAGGAGTACCCGCTGCATGCTCCGTACCGGTAACGCCGCTGCGGGTGAGCACATAGGTGTAACCCGCACCGAGTCTAGCAATGCGATCGAGGGCTGCATGGCCGGCATTCGGCGGCGCGATGAACACCGGCGAGACTCCGGCGGCGCGCGCAGCGGCCGCGAACGGCGCGCCCTCCTCGCTCGGGACGTCGGCGATGAGCACCGAGTCGGCGCCGGCGGCAGCGACCTTTGCGTAGAAACTCTCGAGTGTGCGGCTGATGACGAGATTGGCATAGACAAGCAGGCCGATCGGCAGATCCGGATGCTGCGCCCGCAGACCCGCGACCAGTTCAAGGCACACGCCGAAAGTCGCGCCGGCAGCGAGCGCGGCTGCGCTCGCACGCTGGATGGTCGGACCATCAGCCACGGGATCTGAAAACGGTATGCCGAGTTCCAGCGCATCGGCATGACGCGCGAGAATTTCGAGGTGCTCGGCGCAACCTGTACGCGTCGGAAAACCAAGCACCGTGAACGGAATGAACGCGCCACGCTTCGCATGGGCAAGTCCGGCGAAACGGGTTGCATAACGGTCTGACATTACAGCGGCCCCGGAGACAAATGTTTACGGACGTGTTCGAGGTCCTTGTCACCGCGTCCGGATAAGCCGACCACGATCACCATCTCGTGCTCCGCGCGTTGCGCTTCGGCGTGCGCCCAGGCAAGCGCGTGCGCGGATTCCAGCGCCGGCACGATGCCCTCGGTGCAGCACAGGTCTTGGAATGCCGCGAGCGCTTCCGCATCTGTCACCGGCACGTATTCGGCGCGCCCGGTTTCGGCGAGATGCACATGCTCAGGTCCGACCCCTGGATAATCCAGGCCCGCAGACACCGAATGCGACTCGCGGATCTGCCCCTCGTCATCCTGCAGTACGCGGGTAAACGCACCATGCAGGATGCCGGGCGTCCCCGCACAGATGGTCGCACCGTGACGGCCTGAAGCCAGACCCTCGCCGCCGGGTTCGGTGCCCACCAGGCGCACATGCTCGTCGCCGATGAACTCAGCGAATAAGCCGATGGCGTTCGAACCGCCGCCGACACACGCGACTACCGTGTCGGGCAAGCGGCCTTCTTGGGCAAGGACCTGGGCGCGCGCCTCGCGCCCGATCACGCGCTGGAACTCGCGCACCATGGTGGGATAGGGATGTGGGCCCGCGGCGGTGCCGAGCAGGTAGTGGGTGTCCGGATAACTCGCAGCCCAGTCGCGCAGCGCCTCGTTGATCGCGTCCTTGAGGGTACCGCTGCCGTTTTCCACCGGCACGATTTCGGAACCCAGCAGTTGCATGCGGAACACGTTCGGACGTTGGCGCTCGCAATCGCGGATGCCCATGTAGATGGTGACGGGGAGTCTGAGCAGGGTGCCGGCGAGCGCGGTCGCGACCCCATGCTGGCCGGCGCCGGTCTCGGCGATGAGCCTTTGTTTGCCCATGCGCTTGGCCAGCAATGCCTGGCCAAGCACCTGGTTGGTCTTGTGCGCACCGCCATGCAGCAGATCTTCACGCTTGAGATACACGCGCGCGGGTGTTCCAGCGGCGAAATTGCGACACCGGGTGAGTGGCGTCGGGCGCCCCGCATAGTCCCGCAGCAGCGCCTCGAGTTCACGCTGGAAAACCGTATCCGCACGCGCCGACTCGAAGGCGGCTTCCAGTTCAATCAGCGGCGCGACCAGGATCTCCGGCACATAACGTCCGCCCCAGCGGCCGAAGCGCCCCGACCGTGGTTCAGCAGCCATGGTCCTTGCTCCTCCGTCCTGGCAGCGCGCGTAGTATCGTGAACAGCTGGCGTATGCGCATGGCACTCTTTATCCCGGGACTCCGCTCCAGGCCTGAATTGACATCCAGCGCCCAGGCCCCAAGCGCCGCCGCCGCGGGCGCGTTCTCGAGTGTAATGCCGCCGGCCAGCACGCAGTTCGAAAGATCCGCGCCAGCGAGTGCGCGCGCATCGAAGGCAATGCCGCTGCCACCGAGACGGCCACCACGCCCGGTATCCAGCAGCAGGCGCTCGGCCCCGAACTCGGCCGCTTGCGGCAGAGGTGGCACTGCCGGCACCGCCTTCCAGATTTCGCAACCCGGTGGCAGATGCTCGCGCAAAGCCTGCGTGTACGCCGCGTCTTCCTTGCCATGCAGTTGAACCGCGGCGAGCCTCAGGTCCCGTGCCATTGCAGCCACTGCATACATCGACTGATTGCGGAACACACCCACCCAGGCGAGCGGTGCTGCGACTTGTACACGTCGCGCTGCGGCAAGGTCGATGCAGCGCGGCGAATCCGCGGCGAAGATTAACCCTCCGAGTACTGCACCCGCCTTCCATGCGGTCATGGCATCTTCGGGCTGGGTGAGCCCGCAGACCTTCACACGACCACAGGCAAGCTCACGTGCACTGCGGGCTGGATCGGCGCTGCGCGAGAGACTCGTGCCGACGAGCAGACCATCCACCAACGGTGCAAGACGCAGTACGTCGTTACGCGAGGCAATTCCCGACTCGCTCACGACGCGCCGGTCTGCAGGAATCAGCGGGGCGAGGCGCTTGGTAACCGATAGGTCCACCGCCAGCGTGTCGAGATTGCGATTATTGATGCCGATGATCGGCGCGTCCAGGGAAAGCGCACGCGCGAGCTCAGCCTCGTCGTGCACCTCCGTGAGCGCGTCCATTCCAAATGCACGGGCCACGTCAAAACATGCCTGCCAGTCGGCATCGTCCAGTATCGAAAGCATCAGCAGCACAGCATCGGCGCCGAAGGCGCGTGCCTCGGTAACCTCTTGCGGTCCGAGGATAAAATCCTTGCGCAGCAGCGGTGCACGCGTCACCTCGCGGACGCGAGCGAGATGCGCGAGATTGCCACCGAAAAATTCGGGTTCGGTGAGCACCGATATCGCGTCGGCGATACCGTCGTAGCCGGCAGCGAGCGTCCCCGGATCGTAGTCGGCGACCAGTATCCCGGCCGAGGGTGACGCGGCCTTGCACTCCAAGATGAGGGCCGGCCATGGCTGCGCGAGGGCGCTGGCCAGGCCCGGGCCGGTGCGCGGCGACGCCGCCGGTTTTCCGCGGGGCGGCTGCGCGGCAAGCCGTCTGCGCTTGGCTGCGAGGATGGCTTCAAGTGCCATCGGCAAACGCCCGCAGGCGCGTGAGCCTGTCGGCAGCGAGTCCGTCGGCGAGCGCCGCTGAGGCCTGTTGCGTACCGGCTCGAATATCGTGGACCCGCCCGGCAACCCACAGGAGGGCTCCGGCGTTCAGTGCGATCGCGTCCCGGTAGGCGTGTGGGCCACCCCCGGCGAGCGTCGCTTCGAGTACCGCGGCATTCTCCTGCGGACTGCCGCCGGCGAGCGCCTCCAGCGGCTGGCGCCTGAGTCCTGCGGCCTCGGGGGTGATTTCAAAAAATTCGACCCCGCCATCGCCAATGCGCGCGGCCTGTGTGGGTGCATGCAGCGCGATCTCGTCGAGACCGCCGCCGTGGACAACCAGTGCGCTTGCGACACCGAGTGAAGCAAGCGCTTCCGCTATCGGCCTAACATATTCGGGCGCATACACCCCAACCAACTGGCACGGCGGAGCCGCAGGATTGACCAGCGGCCCCAGTAGATTGAAAAGCGTGCGGGTTGCCAACGCACGTCGCACCGGCATGGCGTGCGCAATACCCGGATGGTAGTCCGGTGCAAACAGGAAGCAGATTCCAAGCTCATCGAGTGCGCGTCGCGCGGTCGCGGCCTCGACACGTACATTCACGCCTGCCGCTTCAAACACGTCTGCCGAACCCGAATGCGACGACACCGAACGGTTACCGTGCTTGGCGACCGGCAGGCCGCAGGCTGCCGTTACCAGCGCAACACCACTCGACACGTTCAGTGTGCCAAGTCCATCGCCGCCGGTGCCGCAGGAATCCGCGAACAGGTAGTCGGGCCGTGGAAACGGACGCGCGGCGGTGCGCAGTGCGCGGGCGGCTGCGGCAATCTCGAATCCGCGCTCACCCTTTACCTTGAGCGTCACGAGCAGGGCTGTGAGCAGTACCGGATCCAGTTCGCCGGCGACCAGCCGTGTAAACAGCCCTTCAAGTTCCGCCGGCTCGAGATCCTCACGCCGGTACAGGCGCTCCAGCACCGCGTTCATGGCCGCGCCCATGCGAGCACCCGCTCGATCAACCGGCTGCCGTCCCGGGTCAGCACGGATTCGGGATGAAATTGCACACCCAACAGGCGACGCTCCGGGTCTTCCATGGCCATCGGCACGCGTGCACCGTCTTCTTCGACCCAGGCGGTCACTCGGAATCCCGGCGGTATCCCAGTCACGGCCAGCGAGTGGTAGCGTCCCGCGACGAAGGGCTGGGTGAATCCCGCGAAAATCCCCTGATTGTCGTGACGGACTTCGCCCGATTTCCCGTGCACCAACCGTGGTGCGCGCCCCACGCTACCACCAAAGGCCGCAGCCAGCGCCTGATGGCCGAGGCACACACCGAAGACCGGGCGGCGACCGGCAGCCCGCTGCAGCAGTGGTATCAGCACGCCGGCGTCCTCGGGACGTCCCGGCCCGGGCGATGACACCAGCAAATCGTGGGCATCGAGCCGCTGTTCCAGCATTTCCAGCGGCGCATCGTTGCGCCACACCTCGACGCGGCTGCCGAGTCGCAGGAATTCATCGGCCAGGCTGAAGCTGAAGGAATCATAGTTGTCCAGAAACAATATCGAGGGACTGCGCTCAGCCATGTGCAGTCTCCGCGCGGGCACCGAGCGCCGCGAGTACTGCGCCGGCCTTGCGCCGGGTCTCGTCGGCCTCGGCGAGAGGATCCGAATCAGCGACTACGCCTGCGCCTGCCTGCACGCGCGCGCTGCCATTACGCACCAATGCCGAGCGGATCACGATGGCAGTATCGAGGTCGCCGTTCGCAGCAAGGTAACCGACGGCGCCGCCGTAAGGTCCACGCCGCGCCGGTTCGTAACGGCGCAGGAGTTCCGCGGCACGCACCTTGGGCGCGCCGGTCAGCGTGCCCATGTTGAGTGTCGCCTGATACGCGTGCAACGCATCGAGTCCCGGGGCAAGCTCGCCTGCGACTCGTGAAACCAGATGCATGACGTGCGAGTAACGTTCGACCTGCATGAGCTCGGTGACACGCCGGCTTCCCGGTACCGCGACGCGCGCGATGTCGTTGCGCGCAAGATCTACGAGCATCACATGCTCGGCGATTTCCTTGTCTGAGAGCCTGAGTTCGAGTTCGAGGCGTGCGTCGCGCTCGGTGTCGATGCCGCCAGCCGCGCTGCGACCGCGCGGGCGAGTTCCGGCGATCGGGCGGATCTCAACACGGCGACTTGCGGCCTCGACCTTAAGCGCGCTTTCCGGTGAGGCGCCGAGCAGCACCGAATCATCCTCGGCGAGATAGAACATATATGGACTCGGATTGGCCGAACGCAGGCGTGTGTAGGCTGCAAGTGGGTCAGCGCATGGCACTTCCCAGGCGCGTGATGCCACGATCTGGTATACATCGCCAGCCGCGATGTGTTCGAGCGCACGCCCGACGAGCGTGGCGTAATCCGAATCGGAAAGCGTCGTAGATACCGGAACCGAGGGAATTTCGCCAGCTCTATATACCGGCGTTTCCTGACACACACGCGTGAGTTCACCGAGTCTGCGCCGTGCGGCAATCCCGTCGGCGGATGGCGCGAGCACCGCAAGCGTGGTGCTCGTATGCAGGTGGTCGATCGCGATGACAGCGCCGGCGAGGTGAAAGGAATAGTCGGGATAGCCGGTCGGATCGGAGGCTGCCGGCGGCAGGGTTTCAAACGCGCCGACCAGGTCGTAGGCAAAACAACCAAAGCCGAAGATGCGCGCGGCATTGTCAATGTCAGCCAGTCCAAGGATTGCTGCGCGCAGCGGGTCGAGAACGGACGACGCGGTGAGTACTGCAGCCTGGTCCTTCTCGGCTGGTGCCGGC
>JAJYBN010000146.1 GCA_021779005.1 Pseudomonadota bacterium | reverse complement strand
ACATCTTCCGGAATGCGCAGTGCACCTACTCGGTCACCGCTGGCGATACACACTATCCACATACAGAATATTGACATGTACACGCCAGATGCCTTCAAGCTCGATGAGCTGGCCCGCCTGCAAGGGATGATGCGGCGTTATCCTTTCGCGCTGTTGTTAACCATGAATACAGCCAGCCTCGACGCCACCCATCTGCCCTTCATGGTGGATGCGGAACGCGGTCCGCATGGCACCTTGCTGGCGCATATGGCGCGCGCCAATCCCCACTGGCGGTTGTTCGATGGACAACGGGAGGCGCTGGTGGTGTTCACGGGACCGCATGCCTACATCTCGCCGTCATGGTACGCGGATAAAGTCACGGTACCCACCTGGAATTACGTCGCCATCCATGCCCACGGCCGGCCGGTCATCGTTACGGAAAAAGCGCGGGTGCGCGCCATGCTTGAGCGCCTGGTGAGCGAACACGAGGCCTATGTAAAGCCACCCTGGAGTACGGCGCAAGCGGGCGAGTACGTGCAGCAGCAACTGGATTACATCGTGGCTTTCGAGATGCAGATTACGCGGCTGGAAGGCAAATTCAAGCTCAACCAGAACCGTTCGCGCATCGACCAGCAAGGTGTGGTGCGTGCTTTGAGCGGCTCCGAAGATCCCATGGAACGTGAAATCGCGGATCTCATGCGCCAGCAGCTAGAAAACTGAGCCTACGTCGCTCTCCAGCTCCAGCAACAGGCGTTTGATCCTGAGCCCTCCGCCGAATCCGGTGAGCGATCCGTCCGCCCCGATCACCCGGTGACAGGGCACGATGATGGGGATGGGATTCTGGCCGTTGGCCGCGCCCACGGCACGAGAAGCCTTGGGCTTGCGGATGCGCCGCGCCAGTTCGCCATAGGACCAGGTCTTGCCGTAGGGTATGGTGCGCAGCGCGCTCCACACCTTGAGTTGGAACTCGGTACCCTCCGGTGCCAAGGTCAGGTCGAATTCACGACGCTCGCCGGCAAAATACTCCCGCAGTTGCGCGATCGCTTGCTTGAAAGGCCGTGGATCTTCCTGCCAGTCCGGCTGGGGTTTGGTCGGATGGGTGCCGTCCTGGAAACCCACCATCCACAATCCGGTTGCATCGCCCGCCAGCAATAATTCACCCACCGGGCTAGGTATGGTGCAGTACTGCATATGATTACCTCTTGGTTTTCACTGTGTGCTTGTGTTTCATCTGTGCGTCTGTGGCTGTACGCCACAACAGCATGGCCGCATAGGCGCGCCACGGCCGCCAGGTTTCGGCGCGTTTCAGCAACGCGGCTGGCTTTAGACTTTTAACCTCGCCTGCGGTACGCAGCAGCACCAAGTCACTGGCTGGAAACGCATCCGGATCACCCAGCGCGCGCATGGCCACATAGTGTGCGGTCCAGTCACCGATGCCTTTAATGCTGGTTAAGCGCGTCAACAACTCGTTGAGCGGAAGCCTGTTGTCAAAAGTCATCTGGCCTTCGAGCGTGGCCTGTGCCAGGGAGCGGATGGAAAGTGCGCGTGCCTGCGGCAGGCCGGTGAGTTTCGCTTTTGCCAGGACTGCGGGTTGCGGGAACACATGCGTAAGCCCAAGTGTATTGGAGCACGTCAGTGGCTCACCAAAAGCCCGCACCAATCTGCCGGCAAGGGTGGTGGCGCAGCGTACCGTCACTTGCTGGCCGAGTATGGCGCGCACCGCCAGTTCGAAACCATCCCAGGCACCCGGCACGCGCAAACCGGCATGCCGTTTCAAGTGCGGCGCCAGCAACGGGTCATGGCGAAATGTCCGGGCGATGACGGCCGGATCGGCGGCCACATCGAACATAGCGCGCACGCGCGTCACGATCTGCAAGAGTCTCGCCGGATCTGGGTAGAACACATGCGCTTCCAGCGTGTGAGCGTTTTTAAGCTGCCTTACTTCCAGTGCACCCTGTCGGCCATCGAAGACGATGCTGCGGCGGTAGGCGCCGCCCACGACCGCTTCCACCCCGGGGGTGGCGCGCGCCGCCAGAAACGCCAGCAAGGCCTTCCAGTCATACGGTGGGCGGTAAGCCAGCCGGAAGACATATTTACCGGCTTCGGTGGTTGAAGCTGCGGTTTTGTGTACGCGACGTAATTCCGTTGGCGTGCGGCCATAAAGACTGGAAAACGTAGCGTTGAAACGGCGAATGCTCTGGAAACCCGAAGCCATCGCCACCTGCACCATGGACAGATCGGTATCGCTGATTAGCTGTTTGGCGAAATGCAGCCGTCGTGTCTGCGCCACGGTTATGGGCGAGGCGCCCAGATGCTGCAGGAACAAGCGGTGCAGATGCCGCGGGCTAACCCCCAGGCGCATGGATAGGTCTTCCACGCTGTCCTCATCCAGCGCGCCTTCTGAGATCAGCCGCAGGCCACGGCTCACGGTCGCCGAAGTGCCGTTCCAGGCTGGGGTGCCGGGTGCGGTCTCCGGCCGGCAACGCAAGCACGGGCGGAATCCGGCTGTCGAAGCGGCGGCGGCCGTCGGGAAATAACGCACGTTCTGACGTTTAGCTGCGGGTGCCGGGCAGATGCAACGGCAATAGATGCCGGTAGAGGTCACGCCGACGAAGAAACGGCCATCGAAGCGCGCATCATGGGTCAGGCGCGCCTGTTCGCAGGTTTTCTTGTCCAGTTCCACCGTCGCACATCCGTTGGCACAAGCTGACGGTGCTCACCCTATACCCTTGCCGGATGCCTGACTAGCCGTTTTCGGACATGTATGCCCGGCATTAAAAAAGGGCGGGTCATCATGACCCGCCCAGTCTGTTATACGGTTGTACCAGGTCTTGATCAGCCGCAGCCAGGGGCCCGTTGCGGCGACGGATTGAAGTTGACAGGTTTTGCTGAAGCCGGAGCGGTCGCAATCAGATATGCCTCGCTTTGCCTTTGCGCTGCCTGTGAACGCAGGCAATTCTGACCGGGTTGGGTGATTAATACCGTGACATTCACGCTGGCGCCCGAAGCGTCAATCGAGCTGAAAAGAATGTTATAGCCACCGGTGTTCTGTTCGCCGATGAATGCGGCCAGCACCATGTTTTTGTTGAAATCCACTTTTGGCTCATCCGGTGCGCTCGATTGGCCTGCAAACGCCTTCTTCCACAGCGCGTCAAGATCAGCCTGGTTATGGATGTCAGAATACTGCTGATCCTTCATATTGCTGTGATTACCGGACGCCAGCACGTCCACGCCTGTGGCACCGCCACCCATGGTGGCACAGCCGGCCATCAGCAATGCAGTTGCCACTGAAAGAATAAGTGATTTCATAAGTTTGCTATTCACGTCATATCTCCCGTTCAGTTGAGGTTCAATTTTACGCCACACAAAATCAGCGCGCCTGTTTCAGCAGATACACGATGCTCACATCCCCGGTGACATCGATGCTGCCTGGTTCATAGTCGGCAGCACCGGATGTAGGTGCCGCCCGGCCTGCCATCACCAGCGGGCGCGGATTGAAAACGGAATTCTGGGTGATGCTATATACAGTTCCGAGCTCGACTCCAGCGGCCGCGGCCAGCGCCAGCGCACGCTTGTGCGCGTCGGCCACGGCTGCAGCGAGCACCTGTTGGCGCAATTCCGGCATGTCACTGCGATCCAGCGTGGTGCTGGATACATTGGTGACACCTGTCTTGATGAGAGCCGCCACCAGGTCCGTGTACCGCGGCATGGCGCGCAGAGTAATCTGGATACGACGGCTCACATGCTGGCCCATGTATATCTGGTTGTTGTTCTGCCAGCGGTATCCTGGCCATACAGAGATGCTGGCGGCATCGATGTCGTGATCTGCGATGCCGATTTTTTTCGCGGCTTCGATCACTTGTGCAGCACGGCGTTCGACGTCGGCGCGCGCAGCAGCCAGATCCTTGTCGGTCTTCTCGATGGTTATCGAAACATGCGCCATGTCCGGCACGACACTCAGGGTTCCATGACCCGATACCTGTATATAAGGCCTCGCAGGCAGGGCATCGGCCAACGCCAAGCACGGAATCAGCAGTATCAGGGCGATGCAGTTTCGGATGTATGCCGTCATAGCTTGCTTCACTCGGCCAATACGTAAGCGAACATCAGCGGCGCCACGATGGTGGCGTCGGATTCGATGA
>JAJYBN010000145.1 GCA_021779005.1 Pseudomonadota bacterium | reverse complement strand
TGGCTCCGCTGACCATATGCACGTGTACTTCCAGGCGCACCCCGGACATGCCGATGGGCTCACGGATGCCGTCCTGGCCGTCAATCACGAAATCCTGCGGCAGGATATGCAAGATGCGCTGGTCAGCCGGAATGCTGACGGCGCGGGCGGCATCGATCACGCGCTCCACATCGCCGGCGGTCACTTCTTTGTCGCGGATGGCAACCACTCCGTGGGAGTTGAGACTGCGCACATGGCTGCCGGCGATACCTGCATATACCGAATGGATCTGGCAGCCCGCCATGAGTTCGGCCTCGGCTACGGCCCTTTGGATGGACTGCACCGTGGATTCAATGTTTACCACCACGCCGCGCTTGAGTCCGCGTGAAGGATGCGAACCGATGCCTACAATCTCGACCGCTCCGTCGGGGAGAATCTCGCCGACGATGGCCACCACCTTGGAAGTTCCCACATCCAGTCCAACGATCAACTGCTTGTCGGTCTTTCTAGCCATTCGGTCCAACCTCTTTAGGGTGCGTGCCGCCGTTGTTTACCGGATTCTTCCAGCCCACGGCGAATCCATTGGTGTAACGCATATCCACATAGGCCACGTCTGCGAGTTTTTCACTCAATGCCGGCAGCGCTACAGTGGTGAAACGTTCAAGACGGGTTCCCGCATCTGCACGGCCCAGGCGCACGTTGATACCGTCATTCAGTGCTACTGTGGAATCACCACGCGCATCGACCGTCAATTGCTGGATGGCAAGTCCGCGTGTTGCCAGATTTGTGGTCAAATCATTGAATTCAGCCAGCACGTCCTGCTCACTGCCTTCGGGACCCGACAACATCGGGAGCTTCGTCCAGGCACTATCCATTGAATGTACGAATACCCGGCCTTGGGCATCTAACAAGCCGTTGCCGTTCCAGCGTGCCACTGGCACAGCCTCGGTGATGTCTATATAAAGCGTGTGTGGCCAGCTGCGTCGTACCGCTGCGGTTGCCACCCAGGGCACAGCCAGTACGGCCGCCTGAATCTGTTCGACATTTATGCTGAAGAACCCCTTGCCCTGGAGCGCTGGCAACACCGCCGCACGCACCGCCTGCGGTTGGACATGGACAAGCGGACCCGGGATCACCAGCTCTGACAGCATGGGTCCAGAAAACAACGGGTGTGATGAAGATTTCATCCAGAATATTCCTGACAACAGAACGATCAGCAGCACGCCCCCAACCCGCAGCAGCAGCAGCCGGATATTTCTTTTTTCTGAATGGCGCGTGCGTGTGTTCAATGTTTGCGCTCCTTCTTGGAGGGCTTGCCCGTAGGCTGATGCGCCAGGTGTTGCGGCAGCTCAGCCGCGATACCACCGATATCACCGGCGCCCAGCGTCAACAGCAGATCCCCGTCCTTGAGGATGCCGAGCAAGGCTTCTGGTAAATCCTGAACTTGCGCCACGAATACCGGATCGACGCAACCACGATTGCGGATGGAGCGTGCCAGTGCACGTGCATCAGCACCTGCGATTGCCTCTTCACCTGCCGCATACACTTCCAGCAGCACCAGGACATCCACATGCGAGAGTACTTCGGCAAAATCCTCGAACAGATCGCGCGTGCGGGTATAGCGGTGCGGCTGGAATGCCACCACCAGCCGCCGCTGCGGCCAGCCTTCGCGTGCGGCCTCGATGGTGGCCGCGAGTTCACGTGGATGATGGCCGTAGTCATCCACCAGCAGGACATGGCCTGCGGGTGACCCGATTTCGCCGTGGATCTGGAAACGTCGGCCCACGCCCTGAAAATTCGCGAGCGCACGCAACACCGCCTCGTCAGCAACGTCCAGGTCCTGGGCGATGACCATGGCCGCAAGCGCGTTGAGAACATTGTGGCGACCGGCAAGGTTGAGCGTGACCTCCAGTGCCTGTGAGCTCCCCGGCTTCCATGCTTTGAAATGCGTCACGTTTCCGGTGCGCCGTATATCTGTCGCCCGATAATCAGCGTCATCACTGAAGCCGTAGGTGATGACCGGCCGCGCCACCTCCGGCATGATGCTGCGCACTTCCGCATCGTCCACGCACAGCACAGCGAGGCCGTAGAACGGCAAGTGATGCAGGAACTCGATGAAGGTGGCACGCAGACGGGAAAAATCACCGCCATAGGTGCCCAGATGGTCGGCATCGATATTGGTGACCACGGCCACCAGGGGCTGCAGGTGGAGGAATGACGCATCACTTTCATCGGCTTCCGCCACCAGATAGCGGCCGGTGCCGAGGCGTGCATTGGCGCCGGCGCTGATGAGACGTCCACCGATGACGAAGGTGGGGTCCAGGGCACCTTCCGAGAGCACGCTGGCCACCAGACTGGTGGTGGTGGTTTTGCCATGGGTGCCGGCTACGGCGATCCCGAAACGGAAGCGCATGAGTTCGGCGAGCATCTCCGCACGCCGTACGACCGGGATGCGGCGAGCATGCGCCGATGCCACTTCCAGATTGTCCTCGGTGACGGCACTCGAGATCACGACCACGTCCGCATCCGTCAGATTGTCCGCGCTGTGACCGAACCGCACGTGTGCGCCCAGATCGACGAGCCGGCGGGTGATGGCGTTCTGCCGGAGATCGCTGCCGCTCACACGATAGCCAAGGTTGATGAAAACCTCGGCAATGCCGCCCATACCGGCGCCACCGATACCGACGAAATGCAGATGCCGGATGCGGCGCATGAATTCGTTCATGCGGGCCCCCCTACCTGCAGACAGACGTCGGCGACGTTCTCAGCCGCGTCCGCCTTGGCTAGTGCCCGCGCACACTTGGCCATGTCCAGCATGGAGTTACGATCACCCAGCAGGCGGGAGAGTAACGCCGCCAATGTCTGCGATGTAACCTGCGATTCAGGCAGCAGCTCCGCGGCCCCGGCAGCGACCAGAAATGCGGCGTTGCGGGTTTGATGATCATCGACGGCGGCGGCAAATGGCACCAGTACTGCACCCACGCCCGCCGCTGCCAGCTCTGACACGGTGAGCGCGCCAGCGCGGCATAGCACCAGGTCCGCCCAGCCATAAGCAGCTGCCATGTCGTCGATGAATGGCGTGACGCGCGCAGCTATCGCATGATTGCGGTAGGCCAGCATCACCTGGTCAGCATCGCGGACTCCGGACTGATGCCAGACTTCGGGGCATTGCACTGTGTCCAGTTGTGCCAGGGCCCGCGGTGCTTTCTCGTTTAGCACGTGCGCACCCTGGCTGCCGCCGATCACCAGCAGTCGCCCCCTGCCGGCACGGTTTGCAAACCGGACTTCGGGTATTGGCAATTCAGCGATAGCGGAACGCACCGGATTGCCTACATAGTGGGCGTGTCGGGAAGCATCAAAGCTTTCAGGAAATCCTTCCAGCACCCGGGTCGCTACATGGCTGAGTACCCGATTGGTGATACCGGGCACGGCATTTTGTTCATGCAGCACCAATGGACAACCCAGCAGGCGCGCTGCCAGACCGCCAGGCCCACTGGCATATCCACCCATCCCCAGGGCGACCTGCGGCCTAAACCCGCGGAAGACAGCGCGCGCCTGGACGACGGCGCGCATCAATGTATAGGGTGCTTTGAGCAACGTGAGCAGGCCTTTACCGCGCACCCCACCCACGCTAACCCACTCCATGGGAATCCCGGCATTGGTTGCCACACGTGCTTCCAATCCCGCGCGCGTACCCATCCAGACGAGCTGATGCCCACGCGCGCGCAACACCTCCGCCACTGCCAGCGCTGGAAAAACATGACCACCGGTGCCACCAGCCATTATCACGATCTTCATTTGCCTCTCATCATGCAGTTGCTTCCTGTGCGCTCCAGGCACGTCCCACGCGAGTTTCCCGGTCCACGCGCAGGATCAATCCCACAGCGGCGCACACCACGATCAGACTGCTACCTCCATAACTCATGAGCGGTAATGTCAGGCCCTTGGTTGGTAGGATTCCCATGTTCACCCCCATGTTGATGAATGCCTGCAGCCCGATCCACAGACCCAGACCGAAAGCCAGGTAGGCGCCGAACATCTGATTCTTTCTGGCCGCCTGACGCGCAATCACTATGGCGCGCCAGGTGAAAATGAAATACAACGCGAGCATCGTCAGACAACCCAGCAGACCCAACTCCTCCGCCAACACTGCGAACATGAAGTCAGTG
>JAJYBN010000144.1 GCA_021779005.1 Pseudomonadota bacterium | reverse complement strand
TGGGCTCAGTTTCGGTTTGCAGCGGCTGGCTGGCTTGCTGGGGGATCAGCATAACCCGACTGATGTCGTGGTGCTGCGATACACACTAAGCCTGCTGCAACTGCAGGGCAAGGTCATGCGCCGTCGTGCGCTCAAACAGATACTGGAGGATGGCATCAGGCGCGCTCGTGACCAGTTCCGTCATTTTGGACCTACGCATGCAAATGTACTGGCGAATCTTGCAGATACCTATCTGCACAGCGCCGGTACTATACAACCACGGATCATGGTCAGTGGAGATGCAGTGCAGCTGCAAAACCAGCGCATCATCAATATGGTCCGCAGTCTGCTGCTGGGCGGTTTGCGTTCCGCTGTACTCTGGCATCAGTGCGGTGGATCGCGCTGGATGCTGCTATTCATGCGTGCGAGCTTGCAAAAAGAAGCCCAACGTTTGTTGATAGAAACCAGTCGTTACGCCTGAGCTGCCTAGCGCATGGTCTTTGTCTTATAATAAAGCTATTCCAATATGCTTCCATGCTGCCACTGCAGCAATAACCGGCAAGCACTTCGCTTCTAATACTGGAGTCCGCATGAAAGACAGCTTCAAAGCACGCGTTACGCTAACGGTCGGAAGTCAGCACTACGAGATCTTCAGACTCGATGTCCTGGAGAAGAAATATAAGGTGTCACGCCTGCCCTACTCCCTCAAGATCCTGCTGGAAAACCTATTGCGACTGGAAGATGGGGTCACTGTGATGGCCACAGATATAGAGGCATTGGCCAGCTGGAATCCCAGGGTTGAATCTGACAAGGAAATCGCCTTCACACCGGCGCGAGTATTGATGCAGGACTTTACCGGTGTGCCGGCGGTCGTGGATCTGGCTGCCATGCGTGATGCCATGAAGATGCTGGGAGGCGACCCAAAGAAAATCAACCCACTCTCTCCTGCGGAACTGGTCATCGACCATTCCGTGCAGGTTGACTTTTACGGCCATCAGGATTCGCTAACCAAGAATGGCGAGATGGAATTCGAGCGTAACAAAGAGCGCTACTCGTTCCTCAAGTGGGGACAGAAATCCTTTCACGATTTCAAAGTGGTGCCGCCGGATACAGGCATCTGCCACCAGGTGAATCTGGAATATCTCGCCCGCGTGGTCTTCGAACGACAGGTGAACGGAGTTTTACAAGCCTACCCCGACACCCTGGTAGGAACTGATTCCCATACCACCATGATCAACGGCTTGGGAGTGCTGGGTTGGGGTGTCGGTGGCATCGAAGCTGAAGCTGCCATCCTTGGCCAGCCGGTGACCATGTTGATACCACAGGTCGTCGGGGTACGGCTCAGTGGTACATTGCCTGAAGGTACCACTGCCACGGACTTGGTGCTCACGGTCACCGAGCAGCTGCGCAAGCAGGGTGTGGTGGGAAAATTCGTGGAATATTTTGGACCTGGCGTATCAAATCTACCGCTGGCGAACCGTGCGACCCTCGGCAACATGTCACCCGAGTTCGGATCCACTTGCGCCATCTTCCCCATCGACAAGGAGACCCTCAACTATCTGAAACTCACGGGCCGCAGCCCGGAACATGTTCAGCTGGTGGAAACTTACGCCAAAACCCAGGGCTTATGGCATGAACCCGGACACGCTGCGGCCGAGTACAGCGCAGTACTGGAACTGGATCTTTCGAGTATCGAGCCGTGTATCGCTGGACCAAAACGCCCGCAGGACCGTATTCCATTGAAGGCCGCCAAGAACGTAATCATGAAACACATCGCTGGTCTGGCGGCGGAACGCACACAGCGCAACGGAGGCATCTCTCGATTCGAGAATGAAGGTGGTGCACCCAGGGGCACTGAACAAAAACCCGAAATGTCAGGCAGCACCGATGTTTCTTTGGGGAGCCAGGCGTTTAAGATGGCGGACGGCGATGCCGTGATCGCCGCCATCACCAGTTGCACCAACACATCCAATCCGGAAGTCATGATCGGCGCCGGTCTGTTGGCGCGGCGCGCCCGCGCCAAGGGTCTTAAACCAAAACCCTGGGTGAAGACCAGTCTTGCACCGGGCTCCAAAGTAGTGACCGATTATCTAAAGAAAAGCGGTTTGCTGGATGATCTGGCGGCCTTGGGTTTCGATCTGGTGGGCTACGGCTGCACTACCTGTATCGGCAATTCTGGCCCATTGCGTCCTGAGATCAGTGAAGCCATACGCAAAGGCGACCTGTCCGCCAGCGCCATACTGTCCGGTAACCGTAATTTCGAAGGCCGCATCCATCCAGAAGTGAAGATGAATTTCCTGGCATCTCCACCACTGGTTGTGGCCTATGCCTTGGCCGGGAGCATGCATTTTGATCTATTGAATACACCCCTGGGTACCGGCAAGGATGGCAAACCTGTTTACCTCAAGGATATCTGGCCAAGCCAGAAGGAAATCTCGGATCTAATCGCCGTTAATATCGATTCAAGCATGTTCGAGAAGACCTACGGGCAAGTGTTCGATGGCGACAAAAACTGGAACAGTCTCAAGGTGCCGACCGGTGAGATTTATCACTGGGAAAATGATTCTACCTATGTGCGCAATCCTCCTTACTTTGAGGGCATGCGCATGCAGCCACAAACCGTGAGCGACATCCATAAAGCGCGAGTCCTGGCGCTGTTGGGTGATTCGGTAACCACCGATCACATCTCACCTGCGGGCAACATCAAGAAAGACAGCCCAGCTGGGCGTTATCTGATCGAGCACGGCATACAGCCCAAGGATTTCAATTCCTACGGTTCACGCCGAGGCAATCATGAAGTGATGGTACGCGGCACCTTCGCTAATATACGCCTACGTAATCTGCTGGCGTCGGGGACCGAAGGTGGTGTTACCACACATATACCAACTGGCGAAGTCATGAGCATCTACGATGCCGCCATAAAATACCAACACGACAAGACGCCGTTACTGGTCATTGCCGGTGAAGAATACGCGAGTGGTTCCTCGCGCGACTGGGCTGCAAAAGGCACCTTGCTGCTGGGCGTTCGAGCAGTGATTGCCAAGAGTTTTGAGCGCATCCACCGCTCCAACCTCATTGGTATGGGCGTCCTGCCACTGCAATTCCATAAAGGCGAAGATGCTAGGTCATTGGGACTGACCGGCAAGGAGGAATTCTCCGTCGAAGGACTCGATAATGGAAATGCCATGGAGGTCAACGTCACGGCCAGGGACGCGGACGGCAAAACAAAAAAAATCAAGGTCCGTGTACGCCTGGATACGCCCAAGGAACGGGATTACTACCGCAATGGGGGGATCCTGCAATATGTCCTGCGTCAGCTCGCTGCTTGATGAAACATGCTCAAGATTTGAGATCGCATAAAAAAGAACCGCCGCATTCCCAGGAATAGCGGCGGTCTGGTTGGATTGCTGGATTCATCACTGTTTTGACTGCTCTACTTTCCATACTTCAGGCTTCCACTTTCCTGAGGCTGTGAATTTTGCGCCAATATAATAATCTTTACCGGCTTCCACACTCAGCTTGAGCTCGTTGCTCTCCTGGCCGTAGACTGCATTGCGTTGCAGACCTGGAACATCGGCAAGATTCACCTTGCCCAGCTTGATCTTGAAGACGTAGTTACCTGGCTTGATCCATAGCACGCCCTGGTCTGAGCGGTTGGTGAGATTGCCATCGACTGACCAGATCTTTACCGGCCAGATTTGCCTGGCGGCCTGGTCAACATTCAAATACAGCACCGCGTGGGGCTCGCTGCGTGTGCCCACGAACGGTGAAGCCATAGCCATGGCACACACCATCACCAACACCATACCAGTCGACCAGCCAATAAAATTACGCATCACGGTATTCATCCTGCACCTCCTCCGGTATCGATCTAGATATCCAAACAACTATAAATCATATCTATGCGGTTAGTTATTGTATTCATCCACATTCCACTGGATGTAAAGAATCACGTATCCACTCACTCCAGGAGCCTGCATATAACCGGGCACCTTCCAATCCAGCGATCTCCATGGCCAACAGGTTGTGGCAGGCAGTTACCCCTGAACCGCACATACAAACGGTATCAGCGGGTCGCACACCTCCCAGGGCTGCTTCGAACCGTTGCCGCAATGTCCCGGGTGATTTGAAACAGCCATCATTAGAAACGTTCCCGGTGTATGGCAGGTTGACAGCACCCGGCACATGTCCTGCTACCGGATCGATG
>JAJYBN010000143.1 GCA_021779005.1 Pseudomonadota bacterium | reverse complement strand
CGACCATGAGCCGGCTGTTGGCCTATTACGAGTATGTCAACGCAGCACGCGCGGCGCGCATCCAGGCGGTACGCGCGGAACTGGATGCGCTTGTAAGGATCGACGCCCAGGTCCAGCGACAGCTGCTGCAGCTTACGCAGCTTCGCGACCAGCGCACCCAGGCGCTGGCAAAGCTGCAGCAGAGTCGCGCGGCACGCCAGCAAGCGCTCGTACAGATCAATGCCAGCATCAAGTCCGGCAGCCAGAAACTCGCACGCATGCACAGCGACGCCCGCGACCTCGAGCACTTGCTGGCGAATCTGCAACAGACCCTATCGGACATACCTGTTGATCTGGAAGGGCACCATCGCTTTGCCAGCCTGCGCGGCCGGTTGCCCTGGCCAGTCGCTGGCCGTGTCATCCAGCACTTCGGTCAGTCACTCGCCGGTGGGCGGCTTCAGGCCCGCGGTGACCTGATCGCTGCGCCGCTGGGTACACCCGTGCGTGCCATCTCCTACGGACGCGTAGTGTTCGCTGACTGGCTGCCGCATTTTGGCCTGCTGGTCATCATCGACCACGGGGATGGTTACATGAGCATCTATGCGCATAATCAGAATGTCTATGCGCAAGTGGGCGATTGGGTGCAGATGGGCGAGACCATCGCCACCCTCGGTGACAGTGGCGGGCAGAACCAGGCCGCCCTGTATTTTGAGATCCGTTATCGCAATGTGGCGCTCAGTCCCCGGGACTGGTGCCGGGGAAATCGGCCGCGGAGTTGATCGCAGCACCACGTGTTATCTTGGCTTTGTACCTCTAGAGGCTGATCACAGCCGGAGATTCTCTGCATGTTTACCGCTTACACAAAATCATCCGCGTTCATCTTCACTTCGATGCTGGTCATGGCGTTCGGCATCATGACAGCGGCGGTGGCCGCGCCGACAACCGCGCCCGCCGCCCGCACCCAGGCAACGATCCCGCTGCCCTGGCAGCAGGTGCGGCTGCTCGCCGATGTGATGCAGCTGGTAAAAGAAGATTATGTGCAGCCGGTGGATGACACCACCCTCATCAACAACGCCATCAGCGGCATGCTGGCGGGGCTGGATCCACATTCCGCATATCTTGACAAGAGCGACTACCAGCAGCTGCAGATCATCACCACCGGTGAATTCGGCGGCCTGGGACTGGAAGTCACACAAGAGGACGGCGCAGTGGTGGTGATCTCGCCGATCGACGGCACCCCTGCCGCACAGGCCGGCATCCAGAGTGGCGATGTCATCCTGCAGGTTAACGGCACCAGTTTGGACGGCATGAGTCTCGACAGTGCGGTGACGCTGATGCGCGGCAGTCCCGGAACCACCATCACCCTTACGGTGTTGCGCCACGGGCTGTCTAAACCGCTGGTGTTCACCCTCACGCGCTCCGAAGTACATATGGCGAGCGTGCGCAGCCGCCTGCTGCAGCCGGGTTATGGTTACGTGCGCATCAGCCAGTACAGCGAAGATACCGGCGCAGGTGTCATCGCTGCTGTGAAGTCACTTATCAAGCAAAATAAGGCACCGTTGAAAGGCTTGATCCTGGACCTGCGCAACAACCCTGGCGGCCTGGTGGATGCGGCAGTGGACGTATCCAATGCATTTCTCAACAGCGGCATCATCGTCTCAGCCAAAGGCCGCGCCCCGGAATCCAACTTCGTACGCCGCGCCACTCCCGGCGACATACTTGCGGGGGTACCGCTGGTGGTGCTGGTGAATGGCGGCACGGCTTCGGCGGCGGAGATCAACGCCGGCGCGCTCCAGGACAATCACCGCGCGCTGATCCTCGGCACCCAGACTTTCGGCAAGGGTTCGGTGCAGACCCTGATCCCGCTGCCGGAAGGTGCCGCCATCAAACTCACGACCTCGCTGTATTACACGCCTTCCGGCCATTCCATCCAGGCAGAAGGCATCAAGCCGGACATCGTGGTACCGGAACTCAATGTGGCTGCCGCCAAGGCTGCCAATAAAAACCTCACGGAAGCCAATCTGGAAGGCCATCTCGCCAACACCGCGCCGACACCGGCAGCCGCAACCGGCACGCAAGCCGATGACCAGCTGGCGCAGCAGGACTTCCAGTTGTATCAGGCCCTCATCATCCTCAAGGGGCTGAATTTCGTGGCCGGTTGACTCGGATGACAAGCCCTAAAACCCGACCACTATCTGCATGCGCATGCTGGTGTTTGCAGGTCACGTTGCTGCTGCTCATCAGCAGCACCCGCTTGTATGCCGCCGCACCCGTCGAGCATCCGGTGGTGGCCATCATCATTGACGATATGGGCAACGCCCTTGAGGAAGGCCGGCGTGCCGTGGAACTGCCCGGTCCGGTGGCGTGTGCGATCTTGCCGTATACACAGTATTCCGTGAACCTCGCCGATCAGGCTTTCGCACGTGGCAAGGAAGTACTGCTGCATCTGCCCATGCAAGCGCTCGATGATGCACCGCTGGGCCGCGGCGGCATCACCCTGGACATGGACCAGGAGCAGATCCAGCAAACGGTGCGCGCGGACGTCAAGGCCATCCCGCACCTGGCAGGCGTTAACAACCACGAAGGCAGCCTTATCAGCATGCATCCGGGCGATCTCGCCTGGATGATGCAGACACTGCATGCGATCGGGAACCTGTTCTTCGTGGACAGCTACACCACCGTGGACAGCATCGCCTATCAGATCGCCGGAGAGAACGGCGTGCCCGCCGCCCGCCGTGATGTGTTTCTGGATGACGTGAACACACCCCAAGCAGTGCAGTTCCAGTTCAAACGTCTGCTGGATATCGCCCGCAAAAAAGGCTTCGCGCTGGCCATCGGCCATCCGCGACCCGTGACCCTGGAAGTACTGGCCGCAGAACTGCCGCAGCTTGCAAACCAAGGCATCAAACTGGTGTCGGTGGCCGAAATCGTGAAACTGCAGCAACAGCATCCGATTCCCTGGCCTGAAGCCATCTATCCTTTGTCACAGCACACGAATTCTCATCCGCAATGACCAGCAAGTCGCGGCCAAACATCTATACCTGATTTCCATTTTACCGGTCATGAAAATGCGCATGCATCTTCGAAACAATCATGGCTTGCGGGTGAGTGTGTCCAAGTCCGTGAAACCGCTCTGCTAAAATGCCCGCATGGATGTCACCACAATCCTGGATCCCCTGAATCCCGCCCAGCGTCAAGCGGTGACTGCCGAGGCTAAACCGATGCTGGTGCTGGCAGGCGCCGGCAGCGGCAAGACCCGCGTGCTGGTGCACCGCATCGCCTGGCTGATCCAGGTGGAACATGTATCGCCCCACGGAGTCCTCGCCGTGACCTTCACCAACAAGGCCGCAGGCGAGATGCGCTTGCGCATCGAACAACTCATCGGCGGCTCCGCGCGCAACATGTGGGTCGGCACCTTCCATGGACTTGCCCATCGTCTGCTGCGCCAGCACTGGCGCGAGGCCAGATTGCCGCAGACCTTCCAGATCCTGGATTCCGATGACCAATACCGGCTCATCCGCCGGGTACTCAAGAGTCTGGATCTCGACGAGGCCCGTTATCCGCCGCGCCAGCTGCAGTGGTTCATCAATTCGCGCAAGGACGAAGGTTTGCGGGCCAAACACATCCCCGATGGTGACGACCCCACGCATCGGCAGATGTTGCGCGCCTATGCCGCCTATGAAAGCGCCTGTGAGCGCGGTGGCTTGGTGGACTTCGCCGAACTGCTGTTGCGGGCGCTGGAGTTGTGGCGTAACGACGCCGCGCTGCTGCAGCATTATCAACAGCGTTTCCATCACATCCTGGTGGACGAATTCCAGGACACCAACGCCATCCAGTATGCCTGGATCCGCCTGTTGGCTGGAAAGCAGAGCGTGCCGTTCGTGGTGGGTGACGATGACCAGTCCATCTATGCCTGGCGCGGCGCCAGGATCGAGAACATCCTCAAATTCGAGAAGGATTTCCCCGACACCCGCATGCTGCGGCTGGAGCAGAATTACCGTTCCACCGGCAATATCCTCAAGGCCGCCAATGCCCTGATCGCCAACAACAGCGCGCGCCTGGGCAAGAACCTGTGGACAAGTGGTGCGGATGGACTGCCCATACGGGTGTATGCCGCCTACAACGAGCAGGACGAAGCGCAGTTCGTCATGGATCAGATCAAGCACTGGCAGGAACAGGGCGGCGCGCGCCCAGACATCGCTGTGCTGTACCG
>JAJYBN010000142.1:3598-4210 GCA_021779005.1 Pseudomonadota bacterium | reverse complement strand
GCTGGAACTCGGTTATAACGACTGGTTGCATGGCGTGCCCGGCGCTGAACGCGTCATCGTCGACCGCTATGGACGCTCCGTACAGGATGTGGAGAGCGTGCGTGCACCACGTCCCGGAAAAGATCTGGTAACCAGCCTGGATTTACGCGTTCAATATCTGGCCTATCGTGCCCTCAAGAAGGCAGTTTTAAAGCAGGGCGCCGAATCCGGTTCCATCATCGTCATGGATGCCAAGACCGGTGAAATACTGGCCATGGTCAACCAGCCGTCTTTCAATCCAAATAACCGCGACGATTACCAGGCTAGTGCTTATCGCAATCGCGCAGTCACTGATCAGTTCGAGCCCGGTTCAAGCATGAAACCATTCACCATCGTGGCGGCGTTGCTTTCGGGGCGCTATACACCGAACACCATGGTTGATACCGCGCCGGGTTATTACAAGGTAGCGGGTTATACCATCCGTGACGACAATGATTACGGCGACATTGACCTCACCACCATTTTGGAAAAATCCAGCAACGTGGGCGCCAGCAAGATCGCCTTGTCACTCGATCCGGAACTGCTGTGGAATACGCTCGCAGCTTTCGGCTTCGGACGCCTGAGCGGCAGTGG
>JAJYBN010000142.1:0-3588 GCA_021779005.1 Pseudomonadota bacterium | reverse complement strand
CCGGGTTCGCTCCCGGGTTATCGGGGTTGGTCCATGGCGCGCCGCGCGACGATCTCCTACGGCTACGGTATCGCAGTCACCGCGCTGCAACTGGCAGATGCTTTCACCATCATTGGTGACGATGGTGTAGACATGCCGCCAAGTTTTGTACGTCTGGACGCTGCACCTGTTGGGCAACAAGTGATCAGCGCTCCAGTCGCCGTGACCCTACGTCATATGCTCGAAACCGTGGTCTCCAACGAAGGCACCGGCAAGCTCGCGGATGTGGCGGGCTATCACGTCGCTGGGAAGACCGGCACTGCGCACATCGCCGAAAACGGCGGTTATTCCCCCAACGATTACTACTCTGTATTTGCTGGTATTGCGCCAGCCACTGATCCGCGACTGGTGGCGGTGGTGGTGATACGTGAACCGAGTCGTGGTCAGTACTACGCCGCTACTGTGGCCGCGCCAGTATTTGCGCAAGTGATGAGCGGTGCACTTCGACTCCTGGACATACCACCCGATGATTTGAGCAATCTCACAATCACTGCGTATGTCGTGAAGCTGGGGCACGCCTCATGACGGCCCAGGCCCAACATCTGAGCGGGGTCAGTCTTGCAGCGATCATGCAGGGTGAGGCCCAGGTACTGGCAGGCCGGGATCTGAGGATACAAGGCCTGACACTTGACAGTCGCGCTGTGCACCCCGGATATCTATTCCTTGCCTGCCATGGGCAGCATCATCATGGTTTGCATTATCTGAACGATGCGCGCGTCCGTGGAGCGATCGCGCTCGCGTACGACCCCGAAGGCGCACTCGACTATCTGCCTGCGCTCAAGGATATGCAGGCCTTCCCGGTCCGCAACCTGGGCCAGCGTGCAGGCTTATTGGCGGCACGCTTCTACGGCGATCCATCTGCTACGCAACAGGTTACCGCGGTCACCGGCACCAATGGCAAGACTTCGGTAAGCATGATCACGGCCCAGGCGCTCACGGAACTTGGAAAACCCTGTGGAGTGATAGGCACGCTGGGTTATGGGCTGTACGGGAAACTGGAGGTTCCTACACACACCACACCAGATGCTATCAGTGTGCAGCAATGGCTGGCACGTTTCCGTGATCGTGGTGTTCAGCACGTGAGCATGGAAGCATCCAGCCATGCGCTGGATCAGGGACGCATGGCAGGTGTACATGTCGAGACAGCTGTGTTCACCAACCTCACCCGCGACCACCTGGATTATCACAACAGCATGGAGAATTACGCTGCTGCCAAACGCCGTCTGTTTGAGATGCCAGGCCTGAAAAAGGCCATCATCAATCTGGATGATGCCTTTGGTCAGAAGCTGTTGCGCGAGCTTCCAGAAAATATTGAATGCATCGGCTATACGCGCGAACCAGCAGTCATGCCCGCAGAACGAATTGTGCGCGCTACCAACGTGTCGTTACATTCCAAAGGAATGGGATTCGATGTGGAAGGCTATTTCGGCACCGGCCATTTAGAGTCCCGGTTGCTCGGTGATTTCAATATACAAAATCTGCTGGCAGTCTTGGGTGTATTGCTGTCGCAGGGAATTCCGCTCACCAAGGCGCTGCGCGCACTCGACAAAACACGCACGGTGCCAGGCCGTATGGAGTGTTTTGGCGGCGGACGCTTACCTTTGGTTGTCGTGGATTACGCGCATACCCCAGATGCACTGGAGAAGGCACTGGATGCGGCACGTTCCCACTGTCGCGGTCATCTGTGGTGCATATTCGGCTGTGGTGGCGAACGCGACCGCGGCAAACGACCACAGATGGGCGCCATAGCAGAGCGGCTTGCGGATCGGATCGTACTCACTGATGACAATCCGCGTCACGAAGATGGCGATGCAATAATCGCGGAAATTATCGCTGGCGTAAAAGATCATCATCGGGTACAGGTGCAGCGTAACCGCGCTCAGGCGCTAGCACAGGTCGTGCATGCGGCAATACCTGATGATGTAGTTCTGGTGGCTGGCAAGGGACACGAATCCTACCAGCTTGTCGGTGACGAACAGTTGGGCTACAGCGACCGTGACACAGTGGTTGCACTACTGCGTGAGGTACATGCATGAAAGTACGCAGACTTTCGGATGTGGCAGCTGCGACCGGCGGCAAACTGGTGGGACCTGATGCAGAATTCCTGCGGGTTAGCAGTGACACCCGCAAACTCATGGCGCGCGATCTGTTCGTTGCTTTACGCGGGCCAAATTTCAATGGCCATGATTATGTGATGCTGGCTGAAAAGCTCGGCGCCTGCGGTGCCTTGGTTGAACATCCGATACTCAGTCATCTTCCGCAAGTGGTGGTACAGGATGCTCGTCGTGCCCTGGGAGCGTATGCGGCTCATTGGCGTGCCCAGTTCAGTATCCCGGTGATCGGTGTCACTGGAACTAATGGCAAAACTACGGTCAAGGAGATGATCGCCAGCATCCTGCGAAGGCGCCGAATCGCGCTTGCCACCCGCGGCAACATGAATAACGACATCGGTGTGCCCATGACCCTGCTGGAACTGGATGAGAAGCACCGCGCTGCTGTGATCGAAATGGGTACCAACCATCCCGGCGAAATCGCCTATCTGGCATCTGTGACTTCCGCCAACGTGGGCGTCGTGACCAACGCCGGAGCCGGACACCTGGAGGCACTCGGCAGCATTCAGGGTGTGGCTATGGAAAAGGGTGCGCTGTATTCGGGTTTGCGCGTAAATGGTATCGCTATCATCAATATTGATGATGCATACGCTTCAATGTGGCGTGAAATGGCCGGCCGGCGTATTCAGCGTAGTTTTGGCCTGAGCGAACTCGCGGACTTTCATCCGCAACCCGATTCAGTAAAACAATTATCCACTGGCATGTGGGCATTCCGGCTGGTATCACCTGCGGGTGAAGCCAGCATCCAGTTGTCGCTGCCTGGCCGGCACAACATCATCAATGCACTTGCTGCTGCGGCAACTGCAAGTTCTGCAGGTGCCAGCCTTGACGATGTCATGAGCGGACTCGCCAATACCCCCATCATCGGCGGCCGCCTGATCGTGTTCCCGGGCGTGCGTGGCTGCCGCTTGATCGATGACAGCTACAACGCCAATCCCCAATCACTCAAGACCGCCATGGAGTTTGCCATCAGCTTGGGCGATCCAGTGTGGCTTGCGCTTGGCGACATGGCTGAATTGGGCGAGAGCTCTACTACTTTGCACGCTGACTGCGGCGAACTTGCACGCATGTTGGGCATCGCGCGCCTGTTCAGCTTCGGCAGCCTGAGCCTGCATGCGACCGAGCACTTTGGCGCTAGTGCCGAACATTTTGTGAACCTCGAGGCTATGGTCGCTGCATTACGCAGCAGTCTGCGTCCGGGGATCACCTTGTTGATCAAGGGTTCTCACAGCATGCACATGGAACGGGTTGTGGAGAGCTTGCGCGCACCACAGGTCGTGGACAAGACACCGGGGGTAGGCTGAACCATGCTGTTACTCCTCACTGAATACCTGACACGTTTTGATTCTGCGTTTCACGTATTCTCATATCTCACTCTGCGCGCCATCCTCGGTGTGCTGACTGCGCTACTGCTGTCCTTCCTGACCGGCCCCAGCAT
>JAJYBN010000002.1 GCA_021779005.1 Pseudomonadota bacterium | reverse complement strand
CATGGATTCATGGCAATCCGTGCCAGATATAAGAATGAACCAGTGAATCGGTTACGGGACCCGCTTACGCTAAGCGATGGTAACAGACGTGGTTAAAGCAGGCAAAAATATCCAATGAAGATCGCGTATATCTGATGGCCCGTGATTTTCTGCCGCATGGGAGATAACACACGCGCAATGAACCCACCAGGACTCCTGAGTCACGCGGAACTTTTTTTGGCCGTGACCGGTGGCGCCGCGTGGTCACGGAAGATTTCCATGGCTTCAGGCATTGAAGCGACTACCAGTTCATCACCTACCTGCAGTATGGTACTCGCGCTGGGCGCAATCTGATGGTCGCTTCGCAGGATGGTAAGGATGAGAAAATCGGGTATACCGATGCTGCGTATTTCCGCGCCTGCAAGCGGTGAGCCGGCTACCAGTCGCATACGAAACAGGTTCTTGGAGGTATCGCCAAGCGGGATCCCCTTCGCGGAGTTACTCTGATCCGCGAGTTCGGAAGCCAGGATATCCTGATCCAGGTGTACCTTGCGCCGCCGCAGCAGATCCGTGGCTACCTTGTAATAGAGTTCGCGGTGTACCGGGCTGTCGGTCGGGGCCACAACCTGGGCTTCATAAAGGGTGGGGTATTTTGCATGGCGCGTGAGGCTGAACTGCACCAGATAACTCAGCGCAACAGCCAGCATCGTCGGCATTATCAGATGATAGCCGCCGGTCATCTCGGCAACCATCACCAGGGTGGCAATGGGTACGCGTGCTGCGCCCGCGAAGACCGCCGCCATGCCAACCACGGCCAATCCGGTTGAGCTAATGCTGGTAACTCCGAAAAGGTGCAACAGTACTGTCATGGCCGCACCCAGCATGGCACCGATATACAGGCTCGGTGCGAACACGCCGCCGGATCCGCCGGAACCGATGGTGAGTGCCAGCGTTACGATCTTGAAGAACGCCAGCAACAGCAGTAGCCACAGCGCTATGCCAGCTCCACCCTGGAGTGCAAGCTGCATGTAGCCATAACCGCCGCCGAGTATCCCGGGGATAAAGATGCCGATGATACCCACCAGCAGACCGCCAATCGCGGGCTTGAAGTGATTCGGGATACGCAGCTTGTGAAACTGGTCACGCACGCGATAGAAGACCGCCGGCAGCAGCGTCGCCACCAGCCCAGCAAAGATGCCCAGCACTCCATACCAGACCAAATCGCGTCCTGAACCGAAACTTTCCGAAGGCAGGATGAAAAGCGGTGACCAGCCTTCAATTGTTCCGGTGATGGCATATGCGACCGCTGCCCCGATCACGCAATAAAGCAGCGCCGCACCCTCGAAGGCCATTCCGGAATACAGGATCTCGACTGAAAAAATCGCAGTCCCCAGCGGACTTTTGAAGATCGCCGAGAGGCCAGCCGCCATGCCGATGAGTACCATGTAGCGGCGCTCGTCCTCCGATAGATGCAACAATTTCCCTAGAATCGAGCCTACACCGGCGGCGATCTGTGCAGTCGGCCCTTCACGGCCGGCCGAACCACCGGAACCAATGGTGATGGCGCTCGCCAGTGCTTTGACTACTGGCACCTGTGGACGGATTAGCCCTTTGGTTTGGTGAAAGGCTTTCACGGCTGCATCAGTGCCGTGACCCTCGGCCTCGGGTGCAAACGTATAAACCAGAAACCCGGCCAGCAGACCGCCGCCTGTTGTAGCGAGTGGGATCCACCAGTTCAGATGGAAAGCTGGTGGTTGTTGCATGCCAGCGGCGGCGGCCACACTCAGAAAATGGTCGTGGGTGATGGGGGTGAAAATCAGCGCTTCACCCAGATGCAGCAGCCAAAGAAACAATTGGGCACCGAACCCGCCCACCACACCCAGCACGATGCTCAAGAGCACCAGACGCGGGGTCTTGTCGAGACGCAGTAGCCAATGCATCGGAGAGATTATCGTTTGGTTAAAAGCCGGATATTATAAAGGTATACACGACAGATTTCCGTTCTGGCCTGCCGGTACGGCATCGGTTGGGTATTCCAGCTCATCCATATCAGAGTCTTTCTGTATTGCCGCCGCCTTCCGCACGCGAACCCAGTAATGGCTGCGGCAAATTGCTGCTGCTGGCAATGTCACCCCAGGTCAACACACCCTTGATCTGCCGCGGCGTCTTGAGATCGCCATTGGCGGTGACTATCACCACAGAAGCCGGCGAATTACGCAGCTGCGCCATGACATCGAACAGCAGGTCATTGCTGCACACTACGATGAATTTGCTATCCGCCTGCCGCTCCAGGGCTTCCCTCACAGAACGGCTGCGATCCACCTGTAACACCCGGTCAGCGGCTATGACACCCAGGACTTTCTCGCCATCCACTATGATCACATGCGGCAGCCGTTGCAGGCGCATGAGATAACGATTCAGGCGGCTCCAGTCACCGTTCACGGGTATGCGCACCACCGCGCGGCGCAGGAAATCCCTGACCCGGTCGAGAAGATACATGTTAGTCTGCAGGGATTCGGGGATGTAGTGGCCCCGCCGCGCAAGTTTGAGGTCGTAGATGCTGCCGCGCACGAACCAGCGGCGTACGCCGTAGGCCACCGAGACGGATATCAGTAATGGCAATATGACATTGTAGTCGCGCGTCATCTCATAGACGATCACTACAGCGGTCACCACCGCACCTGTCGAGCCACCGATGATGCCCGCCATCCCCACCACCGCGAGACTTGCGGCATCGGCATGCATGGCGGGCATCAGCCAACCGAGCAAAGCTGCATAGCAGCCTCCGAGAGTGGCACCTAAAAACAGCGCCGGCGAAAATATGCCGCCGGAGCCGCCGGAGCCGAGCGTCAGTGATGTAGCGAGCATTTTTGCCGCCAACAGCAATAGCAGGAGCCACGGGTTCGTTAGGGTCTTCTCCAGAATGTCCTGCACCGTGGCATAACTAACGCCCTCGATGTAGTAATAGCCGGTGTAGCGCGACAACATATAGATCATAATGCCAACGACCAGCATTCCAGTGGCATGGCGGAGGTAGTAGTTACCCGGCAGCCTATTGAACACATCCTCCATGGCATAGATGGAACGGATGAAGAGTGCCGACACACAGCCCAAGGCCAGTCCGAAAATCAGATAGGCCACGATGCTCCAAGGCGACAACACCGACGACGAAATCACCGGCAATTGCGGTATCAGAAACGACGGATGATCTCCGAAAAACACCCGTCCGATGGCGGTTGCGGTGCCAGTCGCGAGCGCCACCGGTATCAAGGTGCGTACACTGATTTCCGGCATGATGAGTTCTATGGCAAACAGCACCCCGCCGATGGGTGTATTGAAGGTAGCAGCGATGCCGCCAGCCGCGCCGCAGGCTATGAGCGTCATGCGCTGCCACTGCTTCAATCCCAGCCATTGGGAAAGACTGGAACCGAAGGAGGCGCCGATCTGGATGATCGGCCCTTCACGCCCCACCGCCCCGCCGGTGCCGATGGAGATGGATGACGCTATCGCTTTGATTGCACCTACCAGCGGCCGGATAATGCCGCGCTTGTAATACATGGCGTCCATGACTTCAGGAACACCGTGGCCCTTGGCTTCCGGAGCAAATCTGGAAACCAGGAAGGCGACCACCAGTGCACCGGCGACCGGAACAAGGATGATCCATGCACCCAGCGGGCTAGCGAGTGTGTGTTTCGTAGCATCGTATAACAGGGAAAAACGCCCGAGGAATGCGAGGTTGTGAACCAATGCGATGAAATCACGGAATACGACTGCGCCAAATCCCGCAGCCACACCCACGATGACGGCTAGCACCGCTACGCGGATGGCTCCGTCCTCGCTAAACCAGCGTCTCAACATGATTGAATATCATCACCCGGAATGCGCTGCGGGCGCAAATGCTGCAGTCAGTTTTTTATAATTGATATAGATACGCCCTACAATGATGCGCTGACGAGCCGACCAGGTCAAAACCACCCACCCAGAAGAAGCAGAAAATCGGTAGAGTGAACGAAAGCGGCCTGTTGAAATTGTGCTGAACACAACATCGACTCCATCACCTGAAACCTGGAGCAAGCCATGAACAACCCATGTGTCATTACCGCGTTAATTTTTATATTCGTATGCGCTTCTCCGGTCCTGGGCACACCATTACCAACAGGACTGGAAAAAATCGCTGTCTATGCGGGAACCTGGATAACCGAGACGGGTCATTTCGCTACGCCATACAGCAAGGTCGGCAAGGATTCGGCAACCATCAAAAATGATTGCTGGCGCAGCGGTGATTATTATGCCTGTAACCAATACGTCAACGGGAAATCCAAAGCCTTGCTGATATATACATATGATGCCAAGGACAATACCTATACCGTCTATCCGGTAGTCGCCGGTAAGGATGACGTTCAAACAAGCAAGCTCATCATCCACGGCAATATCTGGACCTTCCCCTGGAATACGAAAGAAAAAGGCAAGACCACTTATTTCCGAGTGATTAATGTATTCACGGCACCGGATACCATCGAGCACCGCGAGGAATATTCATTGGATAGAGTGGACTGGTATCCGATGGCGCAGGGATATGAGAATAAAATTCCCTAATACTCAAACTACGATATTTACTACCAAGTTGATTATTTAATTCATTTCCGCATTTTGAAAAAATGTAGTCACCAATTCACCTCATAAAATAAGTCAAGGTTGGCTGCGTTTGGATTCCATCCACTTCACCAACGGCTCCCACTGCTCCTGGTCTGGCCATGAGAGGTATTCCGGCAGTTCGTGGATGCCGAGACCGCGTGAATAGGCGCGGATATAATTCTGGGTATCGCGCAGGCGCGCGATCACCGGCACCTTGAGGGTGTCTAGGAATTTCTCCAGTTCATCGTAGATCAACAGATTCTCGCGCACCCGGTTGGCCACCACCGCGACTTTCACTTCCTTGCGTTCCACCTTGCCTAAGTCCAGCAGCTCCTTGATGAATTTGGCGGCGGCATTGATATCGATGGGCGAAGGCAGCACCGGCACGATGAGGGATTCGGCGTGGCGCACGAATTGGGTGAGTTCGCTGCCATGGGCGCGGGCAGGCGCATCCGCGATGAGGAAATCAGTATGGCGATCCAGGTGTGTCAGACCATGCTTGTGGGCATCCACGCCATGAATCTTGTCACGCTCCGGCGGGCGCTTGGCGAGCCAGTCCAGGCTCGAAGCCTGCGGGTCATAGTCCGCGAGGCTCACCACTGCATCCCAGTTGCTGGCGAAATAGCCAGCGATGCTGGTAGCCAGTGTGCTCTTGCCGACGCCGCCCTTGGCATTGATCACCATGATGGTACGCATGCGACCTCCTTAAATATGTTCCCGATCTGTGTGTATTTTCCCAACTTTTATCCTAGTCCAGTATAAGGCGGCAAGGGGATTAGGGAACAACCTCGGTATCCATATCTGCAAGTCTTGATGGCCATCTGAGTAGCAGGTGGGCAGCTCGCGGTCTCCCACAGGTATGTCGGGTCATTGAGAGGACCCCCGTAAATACTCTGGATTCAGCCGATTCCCAGGTCTTTCCAGATGGCGTCCACCCGCTGCTTCACCTCGGCGTTCATGGCGATGGGCCTGCCCCATTGGCGGCTGGTCTCCCCAGGCAACTTGTTGGTGGCGTCAAAGCCGATCTTGGAGCCCAGGCCTGAGACCGGCGAGGCGAAATCCAGATAGTCGATGGGGGTGTTCTCAACGATGGTGCAATCCCGCGCCGGGTCCATGCGGGTGCTCAACGCCCAGATTACGTCGTTCCAGTCGCGCACGTTCACGTCCGCATCGGTGACGATGATGAACTTGGTGTACATGAACTGTCGCAAGAAGCTCCAGATTCCGAACATCACACGCTTGGCGTGTCCCGGGTACTGCTTCTTCATGCTCACACAGGCGACACGGTAGGAGCAGCCTTCCGGCGGTAGGTAAAAATCTGTGATCTCCGGGAACTGCTTCTGCAGGATCGGCACGAACACTTCATTCAGCGCCAATCCCAGAACCGCCGGCTCGTCTGGCGGACGACCAGTGTAAGTGCTGTGATAGATCGGGTCGTCCCGATGGTTGATGTGGGTGACGGTGAACACCGGAAATTTTTCCACATCATTGTAATAACCGGTGTGATCGCCGAACGGGCCCTCATCTGCCAACTCGCCTGGCTTGATGTAGCCTTCCAGCACGATCTCGGCACTGGCCGGCACCATCAGATCGCAGCTCACACACTTCACCACTTCGGTGCGCGCGCCGCGCAGCAGGCCGGCGAATGCGAATTCGGACAAATTATCCGGCACCGGCGTAACCGCGCCCAGGATCGTGGCGGGATCAGCGCCCAACGCCACCGCCACCGGAAATGCTTCGCCAGGATGTGCCTGCTGCCAATCACGGAAATCCAGAGCGCCGCCGCGGTGCGCCAGCCAGCGCATGATGAGTGTGTTCTTGCCGATCACCTGTTGACGGTAGATACCGAGATTCTGGCGCTGCTTGTACGGACCTTTTGTGACCGTGAGCCCCCAAGTTATGAGCGGGCCTGCATCGCCGGGCCAACAGGTCTGGATTGGAAACCTGCGCAGATCCACGTCACTTTCCTCGAATCGGTTTTCCTGACAGTGCGCCTTGCGCACCTCCTTGGGCGGCATCTTGAAGACCTGCTTGAACACACCGAATTTTTCCCAGGCGTCCTTCAGACCCTTGGGCGGTTCAGGTTCCCGTAGCATGGCCAGCAACTGCCCGACTTCGCGCAAGGCGGCTACCGATTCCTGTCCCATCCCTAAGGCCACGCGTCGCGGAGTGCCGAACAGGTTGCCGAGTACCGGGATCGAATGGCCTTTGGGTTTCTCGAACAGCAGCGCGGGCCCCGCGTTTTTCAGGGTACGGTCACAAATCTCAGTGATTTCGAGATACGGATCCACACTCGCGCGCACACGCTTCAGCTCGCCCTGCTTTTGCAGCTGCGACAAGAAATCGCGCAGATCATGGTATTTCATGGGGTTACCCGGGGCTCGGGGAAGACACTATATATGATAAGTCATGCTGTTAGTCTCAAAGTAGGCTGGCAATCTAGAATGCTTAGGTCAATACTTAATCTACTGAGCCTGCTGACATGCACGTGGGCCATTATTATCAATAATCAAATCAGGGGATAAAACCATGGAATATATGCACATGCCCATGATGTTGTTTTCCGGCTGGTTCCTGGGAGCCTGGGTCATCGTACTCGTCGTCTTCATCCTCTATCTGATAACACTGATGAACACTCTCAGTGCGGTATCACAGCAGAACCGCCGTCTCACGCCAGGACTGGTGTTCCTGCTGCTCATACCATTGTTCAATCTGGTATGGAACTTCATCGTGGTATCCAAGATCCGTGATTCCCTGCAGGCGGAATTCTCCGAGCGCAATCTGTCAGGACAGGGATTCGGATATGGGGTAGGTCTCGCCATGTGCATCCTGTACATCGTAGCCATCATCCCCATCATTAATCTGTTGGCGGCTCCCGCGGCACTCGTGTGCTGGATAATCTATTGGGTGCAGATCGCAGGCTACAAGGGGCAGTTGTCAAAACCCTGAGCATGCCTGACGATGGCATCGGATCATACACGGGCAGGAAGTCTAACCGCGGGCCTATGTCCAACGTGAACATATGATTATTGCGGCTGTAGGCTGGGGAAAGATATGTGCATCGTTTCGGTGTGCGCTATCATGCATAACCATAAGCATTTCCCCTCTGAGAAGCAGCATTGAATCTGTCGGTTAGATACACGGACAAATCTGTAGGACTCAAGAACGGCCTGCCGTCTAGCTGTCAATAAACAAATATGAAAGTAGCATTCAGCAAGATGGAAGGCCTCGGCAACGATTTCATGGTGATCGAAGCCATGCAGCAGCCACTGCCACTGGATACATCCACCGTGCAGAAACTCGCTGATCGGCGTACTGGCATCGGCTTCGACCAGTTGCTGGTCATCGGCAGACCTAAAAATCCCGCACACGCAGCATCTTTCCGCATCTACAATGCCGACGGCGGCGAAGTGGAGCAGTGTGGCAACGGTGCGCGCTGCGTGAGCCGCTTCCTGGTGGAAGCCGGGTGGGTGACGAAAAACAGTTTCACCCTTGAGACACTGGGTGGCAATCTGCAGGCGGACGTGCACGATATCACCAGGGTACGCGTGAATATGGGTGTACCCACGTTTGAGCCGGAGCGCATCCCTTTCGATGCCCGCGAACGCGCCCTCACCTACGCGTTGGACGTGGATGGCGTCGCCTATGAGATCGGCGCGGTGTCCGTCGGCAACCCGCACGCGATCCTCGACATGCCGGATGTGGACATCGCGCCGGTAGCTGAAATCGGTCCCAAAATAGAAAATCATCCGAGCTTTCCCAAGCGCACCAATGTGAATTTCGCCCAATGGCTGGACCGCACACATGTGAAGCTGCGGGTTTTCGAACGCGGAACTGGCGAGACTCTGGCCTGCGGCACCGGCGCCTGCGCCACCATGGTATGGGGCCGGCTTGCTGGTTGGCTGGATGCGGACGTGGAAGTGGCCCTGCGCGGCGGCCGTCTCATGATAAGCTGGCAGGGAGAGGGCGAATCCATGTGGATGAGCGGTCCGGCCAACCGGGTCTATGATGGAACTATTAATCTATGAGCATCGAGCATAAAACCGGCTTGCGTGATATGGGTGACCTGGAGCATACGGTCACCGATTACCTCACCTCCCATCCGGATTTCTTCGAAAATCACACCGAGGTACTCACCAAACTCAAGGTACCGCACGCCAGCGGCCAGGCAGTGTCGCTCATCGAACGCCAGGTGGAGGTGCTGCGTCAGCAATATCGCCAGATGGAACGCAAACTGGTGGATATGATCGAAGTGGCACGCGCCAACGATGCACTGATCGAACGCATCCATCGCCTGGCGCTGGTGCTGCTGGAAGGCGGCACTCTGGCGGAGCGCCTGTATTCCGCGCAGGAGGAATTGCGCAGCCGTTTCGGCGCCGACGAGGTCAGCCTGTTCCTGATCCACGATCAGGCCACTGATGTGGATGCCGGTCCGGCACGCTGGCTGAAGCGCGATGATTCGGGTCTGGAACAATTCCGCGAATTCCTGAAAGCCGGCAAAGCCTACGTCGGGCGCTTGCGCGCCCCGCAACTGGAATTCCTGTTCGGTGAGCAGGCAGACCGCACTGCTTCCATCGCACTTGTGCCTCTGGGCGACCATGGCAAACTCGGCATCCTGGCTGTGGGCAGCCATGAAGCCGACCGCTTCGGCCCGACGCTCGGCACTGCGTTCCTGGCGCGCATCGGCGAGCTGGTGACGGCCGCCATCCAGCCGCTGTTGCCGGGATGACCACGGCCTTCGCCGACTGGATCAAAAACTTCCTCGGACATCTTGCCCACGAACGCCGGCTCTCGCCGCACACGGCCGCCGGCTACCAGCACGATCTCGAAAGCTTCCGACGGTATTGCGAACAGCAGCACATCACCGACTGGAACACCGTGGACATCCACCATGTACGCGCCTTCGTGGGCGCGCGCCACCGTTCCGGGCTCTCACCCCGAAGCCTGCAGCGCCTGCTGGCCGCGATCCGCAGCTTCTACAACTACTTGCTGCGCGAAGGCGCGAGCCGTAACAATCCCGCCAATGGCATCAGCGCGCCCAAACTGCCGCGACATCTGCCCGAGACTCTGGATGCGGATCAGATGGCGCAGCTGCTGGAGATTCGCGGCGACACGCCGCAGGCGGTCCGCGACCACGCCATCATGGAGCTGCTGTATTCGTCTGGCCTGCGGCTCGCGGAATTGATCTCCCTAGACTTGCACGACGTGGACCTGCAGGACGCCACGGTTCGCGCCACCGGCAAGGGCTCGAAGACCCGCATCGTGCCGGTGGGCCGGAAAGCACTTGCAGCGCTGGCTGACTGGCTCAAGGTGCGTGTGCAGCTCACCAGACCTGACGATACTGCTTTGTTCACGGGTCCACGGGGCGGACGCCTCAGTCCCCGCACCCTGCAGACACGGCTCAAGCGCTGGGGCATCGCACAGGGCGTGCAGCAAGGCGTACATCCGCACCTGTTCCGGCATTCCTTCGCCAGTCATCTGCTGGAATCCAGCGGCGACCTGCGCGCTGTGCAGGAACTGCTCGGCCACGCCAATATCAGCACCACCCAGATCTATACCCACCTTGATTTCCAGCACCTGGCCCGCATATACGATCAGGCACATCCGCGCGCCCACAAGAAGAAATAGCTTCACATGGCCATGTCATGCGCCGGGATCAGCCATAGCTTTCAGTTGCTCATTTGCGCAGCACCCTATGGCCGCCACCAAGGTACTGTTGGTTTAAAATGAAACGCTCACTCCGCTGGCCCATTTGAAGGATTGAAATACATGGAACAATTCCACGGCACCACCATTCTTTCGATGCGGCGCGGCAAGCTCGTCGCCATGGGCGGCGACGGCCAGGTGACCATCAACAACACCGTCATGAAACCCAACGCCCGCAAGGTAAGGCGCCTGCATAACGACCAGGTGCTGGCGGGCTTCGCCGGCGGCACTGCCGATGCCTTTACGCTCTCCGAGCGTTTCGAGGAAAAACTCACCAAGCACAGCGGCAACCTGACGCGCGCGGCGGTAGAACTAGCAAAGGATTGGCGCAGCGACCGCATGTTACGACGCCTGGAGGCGCTGTTATGCGTGGCCGATAAGAACACCTCGCTGATCATCTCCGGCAACGGCGACGTCATCGAACCAGAACACGGCCTCATGGCCATCGGCTCCGGCGGCATGTACGCGCAGGCCGCGGCACGCGCCTTGCTGGAGAACACCGAACTGGATGCGCGCGCCATCACCGAGCGCGCACTGAACATCGCGGCGGACATCTGTATTTATACGAATCGCAATCTCACGATCGAAGAACTGAGGTAATTAATGCAGGCTCCTTTTAATGTCTGCGACCTTGCAGACAGGGGTTATGCGGAGCAGCATGACTAATACTTCTGTAAGTTGTTTGAATGGCAGGGCTGAAGAAACCGATATCGTGAGACGACCAATGCAGCGTGGGGCATTGAACCCAACAAAGAACACCCGTAGACGCTCCGGTATGTTTCTTTTGGTTACTTTTCTCTGCGCCAAAGAAAAGTAACCTGACAGCAGGGCGGAACCCGCTCTCTTAATAAATATGCGGCGGAGCCGCACAACAATATCTTAGTAGAAGTGATACCAAAACATGTCCGAGATGACGCCCAGAGAGATAGTCCAGGAACTGGACAAACACATCGTCGGCCAGAACGACGCCAAGCGCGCCGTGGCCATCGCCCTGCGCAACCGCTGGCGACGCATGCAGGTACCGGAGAAACTACGCAACGAGATCACCCCCAAGAACATCCTCATGATCGGCCCCACGGGCGTCGGCAAGACCGAGATCGCGCGCCGCCTGGCGCGCCTCGCCAATGCGCCGTTCATCAAGGTGGAAGCCACCAAGTTCACCGAGGTAGGTTACGTTGGCAAGGACGTGGACGCCATCATCCGCGATCTCATGGATGCAGCTGTGAAGATGGAACGCGACCATGCCAAACGCCGGGTACAGAGCCGCGCCGAGGAAGCCGCCGAAGAGCGCATTCTAGATGCGCTGCTGCCACGCAAGCGCAGCGTCGGGTTCGCCAACGAGCCGCAGCCACCAGAAAGCTCGGACACGCGCCAGAAATTCCGCAAGATGCTGCGTGAAGGTGATCTCGAGGACCGGGAGATCGAAGTGGAACTGGCCATGACCAGCATCGGTGTGGAGATCATGGCGCCGCCAGGCATGGAGGAGATGACCCAGCAGCTGCAGGGACTGTTCCAGAACATGGGCAATCAACGTACCCGCACGCGCAAACTCAAGATCAAGGAAGCACGCAAATTACTGGAAGATGAAGAAGCTGCCAAACTGGTAAACGAGGATGACATCAAGCTGGCTGCGCTCACCAACGTCGAGCAGAACGGCATCGTATTCCTCGACGAATTGGACAAGGTCACACGTCGCGGTGAAGTGCATGGCGCGGATGTGTCCCGCGAGGGCGTGCAGCGCGACCTGCTGCCGCTGGTGGAGGGCACCACAGTAACCACCAAATACGGCACCGTGAAGACCGATCACGTGCTGTTTATTGCCTCCGGCGCATTCCAGATGTCGAAACCCTCCGACCTGATTCCGGAGCTGCAGGGGCGATTGCCAATCCGCGTGGAACTGGCGGCACTGACCACCGAGGATTTCGTCCGCATCCTCACGGAACCGGATGCCGCACTCACCATCCAGTACACCGCGCTCATGCTGACCGAAGGCGTGAAGCTGGAGTTCAGTACGGACGGCGTGCGCCGCATTGCGGAAGTGGCCTTCGAGGTAAACGAACGCACCGAGAATATCGGCGCACGCCGCCTACACACGGTCATGGAACGGTTGTTCGAGAGCATCTCCTTCGAAGCGGCTGACAAGAACGGCAAGAAGATAGTGATCGATGCTACTTATGTGGATCAGCAGGTCGGCAAGCTGGTGAAGGATGAAGATTTGAGCCGGTATATTTTATAATTGTATATCTAGATTGACAGAAGTACTTGACCTAGGGCGAGAATTAAACTTCTCACCTTTGTTGTACTCTTGGATGTATTGCTTGAAGCCTGTACATATAATCCTTTGCAAGAATACTCAAAGTACATTGCAGCAGCGCAGTCCAGGGATGAGCCAATATTTATCTATGATGCGTCATTCGGCCAGTCAGATTACTTTAAACAGTAATCAGTATTTTAAACGTAAGCAGCAACTCCACAGTTTAGCCATTGGAGTCCGATATGTTTAACTTACCTAATCGGCCCAATGAAGCATGCCTGAGTAATTACGCGGGTGTATTGGCGGTGACCGTCCGGCTGTGTGCTTGTGCCAGTATTCCTTTTAGCACGATGTGGAAAATGAGATCTTTCAGTAGAAAAGATCTGAAAACGCTGGAACCGGGGGAGATCTGCATAATAGCCGGGCTTACGGACTGGATAAAGATGGAGCCCGATAAAACCACCCTTTCGGGTCACAAGCTGGCTTCGAATGACGAAAAAGCAAGGCTATTTTGAATTGTTAGACAATGCACCGCTCACTTTTAAAGCAGACAAAAAATCCGATGCCCACCAACCCCCGCCCCACTGAGGTCCGCCTGTGCAAATCCGCGGGTGTACTGACTGTCACTTTCGATAGCGGAGAAAAGTTCGAATTGCCATTCGAGTACCTGCGGGTATTCTCACCCTCGGCGGAAGTGCGCGGTCACGGCACCGAGATCCTGCAGACCGGCAAGGAGCATGTGAAGGTCATCGGCGTGGAGCCGGTGGGCAATTACGCCGTGTGCCTCAAGTTCGACGATGGCCACGATACTGGGCTGTATTCCTGGCCGGTGCTCTACGATCTGGGCAGAAACCAGCAGGACAACTGGTCACGCTATCTCAAGCGCCTCAAGGACGCGGGCTACCAACGCAACTGACTTGAATCAATCATCCCTGACGGGCCGGCTGCTAGAATGCAGATCCCGCTCGACGAGTTCCTGCCATGACCGGCAACAGCAAACACACCACCCATTTCGGTTTCCAGGAAATCCCGATCGCCGAGAAAGCCCGGCGTGTGGGCCAGGTGTTCAGTTCCGTCGCGGACCGCTATGACCTGATGAACGACCTGATGTCGCTCGGCATCCACCGTCTGTGGAAGCGTTTCATGCTGTCCCAGACAGGCCTGAAAGCCGGCCAGATGGCGCTGGACGTGGCCGGTGGCACCGGTGACATCACCCGCGGTCTGGCAAAACAGGTGGGTGCAAACGGCCGGGTGCTGTTGACGGATATCAACGCTTCGATGCTGGAAAAAGGCCGCCGCCGTATGGTGGACGCCGGCGTAGCCGGAAATGTGGACTACGTACAAGCGGATGCTGAGCATCTGCCGTTTCCTGTCAATTCATTCGATTGCATCACCATCGCGTTCGGATTGCGCAACGTGACCCGCAAGGATACAGCGCTCGCCAGCATGTACCGGGTGTTGAAACCCGGCGGAAGGTTGCTGATCCTGGAGTTTTCCAGACCCACGGCACCCGGATTGAAGCCGGTTTACGATTTTTATTCCTTCAAGGTGCTGCCACAGATCGGCAAATGGGTAGCCAGGGACGAAGCCAGCTACCGCTATCTGGCTGAATCCATCCGTGTGCATCCTGACCAGGAAACCTTGAAATCCATGATGCAGACGGCCAGCTTCGAACGCTGCAGCTACTTCAACCTGAGCGGCGGCATCGTCGCACTCCACCGGGGTTACCGGCTTTGAAACTGCCTTCAATCAATACATTTTTTGCAGCGGCAGTGGAGCGGGCGCTGGACAGCGCACTGTCCGGCTCCAGCGCCGCGCAACATGATCTGAAGCAACTGGACGGCAAGGTCATCGCCCTGGAACTCAAGGAACTACCACTCAAGCTGTATTTCCTGCCCCAAGACGGCAAGCTGAAGGTGCGCGGCGATCATCATGGTCCGCCGGACATGACGGTGCGTGCTGCGAGTTTCGCATTGCTGGAGGCGGCGCTGAAACGCGGCGAGGCGCCGCCGCGCGGTATAGAACTCAACGGCGATGCCGAGACCGCACAGACGTTTTCGCGGTTGCTGAAACAGGCAGACCTGGACTGGGAAGAACTGCTGTCCGGTTATGTGGGTGACGTGGCCGCACATCAGATCGGGTCGCTGGTGCGTGACTGCATGCGCTGGGGCAGGGATACAGCTGGCCGGCTGGGCCAGGATATGGCCGAGTATCTGGTCTATGAGAGCGCCATGCTGCCGCCACGCCATGAAGTCGAAAGTTATCTCGACGAGGTGGATAAACTGAAAAGTGACGTGGACCGTCTGGCGGCACGCCTGCAGCGCCTCGGCACCAAGCCACAATATCCATGATCACGCCACGCCAGACACTGCGCCTGATGCGCATCAACTTCGTGCTGGCGCGCCACGGGCTGGATGAGATAATCCTGACGGCGCACATCTTCCGTCCCATCCGTTTCCTGACCTATCTGTCGCCGTTCTACTGGTTGCGCCGCCGCGATGTGCCGCGTGGCGCACGCATCCGTCGTGCCCTGGAAGACCTGGGGCCTATCTTCGTGAAGTTTGGCCAGATGCTGTCCACGCGCCGCGACCTGCTGCCGCATGACATCGCCGACGAACTCGCGAAACTCCAGGACCAGGTGTCGCCGTTCCCCGGTCGCGAAGCACGCCTTATCATCGAACAGGTACTCGACAAACCGGTAACAGTGCTGTTTCAGGAATTCAGCGAAGCACCGCTGGCTTCAGCTTCCATTGCCCAGGTGCATGCCGCGCGTCTGCCGGACGGCCGCGAGGTAGTGGTCAAGGTCCTGCGCCCGGGGGTCGAACATATCATCCGCGGCGACCTGGACCTGCTGTACCTGATCGCGGCGCTCGCGGAACGCTACTGGTCCGATGGCCGGCGGCTGCGGCCCCGGGAAGTGGTGGGTGAATACGAGAAGACCATCCTCGATGAACTCGACCTGATCCGCGAAGCCGCCAACGCTTCGCAACTGCGCCGCAACTTTCAGGGTTCGCATTTGCTCTACGTGCCAGAGATCCATTGGCCGCTCACGCGCCGCAATGTCATGGTCATGGAGCGCATCCATGGCGTACCGGTCAGCGATGTGGAGACCCTAAGGACACGCGGTACGGACATGCAGAAGCTCGCCGAGAACGGGGTGCAGATCTTTTTCACCCAGGTATTCAAGCACAACTTCTTCCATGCCGATATGCATCCCGGCAATATCTTCGTGGACATAGCCGATCCAAAGAACCCGCGCTACGTGGCCGTGGATTTCGGTATCATCGGCACCCTCAATCCGCGCGACCAGCAGTATCTGGCAGAGAACTTCCTGGCATTCTTCAACCGCGATTACCGGCGGGTTGCGGAGCTGCACGTGGATTCAGGCTGGGTGCCGATGGGCACACGCGTGAATGAATTCGAAAGTGCGGTGCGCACAGTGTGCGAACCGATCTTCAACCGCCCTCTCAAGGACATCTCCTTCGGCCAGCTGCTATTACACCTGTTCCAGACTGCGCGGCGCTTCAACATGGAAGTGCAGCCGCAACTGGTGCTGCTGCAGAAAACGCTGCTGAACATCGAGGGCCTGGGGCGCGAACTGTATCCGGATCTGGATCTATGGACCACCGCCAAGCCGTTCCTGGAAGACTGGACGCGCGAACAGATGGGGCTCAAGGCCACCCTACGGCGCGTGCGCGCGGGTCTGCCGGCACTGCGTGAGCTGCTGCTGGAAGCGCCGGCCCGGCTCAACCGCATCTTGCAGCACATGGCGGAAAACAAATTACAGATCAACACACATAGCGAGGAACTCAAGCGTCTGCGCGAAGCGCAACAGCTGCGTGTGCGTCACCTGTACTATGCCATGGCGGGCGGCGCGCTCATCGTCAGCGGTACACTGTTGTTAGCCCTGCATGCAGTACCCGTATGGGGTTCGCTATCAGTAATAGGTATTGGCATTGCTGCTATCAGCTTCGGCTATTGGACCAGCGCAAGCTAGAACTCAAAAAAAACGGGGCGCCATGCACCCCGTTTTAGTCTGCATCTTCCTGATTTCAAACTTTATAGATTGTCTGTGCTCTTGATGAATTTCGCCGCATTGTCATGCAGCTGTTTCAATGCCGGCACATGCGCATACACCATGTGACCGGAATCGTAATACGCCATGTGCACGTGGTCCTGAAGATCCTTCTGGATAGGCAGATGATCCATGGTGTAGATGGTGGCGTAATACGGTGTAGCCAGATCGAAATAACCATTGTTCACCAACACCTCAGGTCCGGATTGTATTTCATGGCTTCGGCCAGGTCCACGGCCACGTTCGGTAATCCCGGCCAGGCCTGGCTAGTGGTGGGATTCTTGTGCTGCCAGTCCCATTTATGGAATTTTTCGGGAAAGTAGGCTTTGTCAGTTTCGAACTTCAGCGTGTTATGCATGTAATCATTGAGTGCGGACACATACGCCGAGCTAATGGCCGCGGACTGTGGGTCGTAATCCGCAGTCTCGCCCAGAGGGTCCATGCTCGGACCGGTGAAGCGCGCATCCAGCCGTCCGGTGGTCAGGTCCTGATCATTCAACAATTCATGTTCGAACTGGGAAGCCGTGACGCGCAGGTTGGCTTTCTCGATATAAGCAGTGCTCAGGCCGGTGTACTCGTGCAGCGTGTTGGCAACTTCTTTGAATTCACTCTGACTCAAGGCATTGCCCTGATTCAGCGCCTCAGCATATTCCGTCATGGCGAATTTCTCCACTTCGCGCAGGAACGGCTGCAGTTCAGCGGGCGGATTGGGCAGTTTCTTGTGATACCAGGCGACTGCCGCGTAGCTCGGCAGGAAGGTCTCGAACGGCAAGTCGTTACCGGCGTTGAAACTGGCAGTCCTGAAATCGAGGATCGACGACAGCAAGATCACACCGTTCAAATCCATGGAATCGTGCTGTTGCAGGTAATAGACCAACGCAGCTGAACGCGTAGTGCCGTAGCTCTCGCCGAATAAGTACTTGGGTGAATTCCACCGACTATTCGCGCTTA
>JAJYBN010000141.1 GCA_021779005.1 Pseudomonadota bacterium | reverse complement strand
GAAGGGGGTCGAGCGGCCGCGGAAGCAGCGCCTTCGTACATGGCGGAACGCCTCAGCCAGGCTCTGAAGCGCTTGCCCGAGGACGAACGCGGAGAAATTCTACGTTTGATCCTGTATCTGGCAGACTTGGCTGATACAAGCAATGGCAACCCGTAAGCAGTTATTCGTATTCGCGCAGTACACCCGCACTACGGATGCCGTTGCCTGCTGGCTGCGAGTCTAAAACCACGCGCCCTATGCGTGCTTCACTCATCATCAACCCGGCCGCCGGCCGGGGTGCGGGCCAAATACATGGCCCGTCCATCGTCGGCCATCTCGCGCAACTCGGTGTAACGTTACAGACCTTCTATAGTGAATCACCAGGCGGTGTAACCAGCCTTGTAAAACAACAAGCGCAGACCGGCCAGGACATGCTCATTGTTGCAGGTGGCGATGGCAGTGTGCACGAAGCAGTCAACGGCTGGATGCAGGCAGGCGGAGGCGCGCCACTGGCGGTGATACCTATTGGAACGGGCAACGATTTCAGCAAAATGCTTACGTCCGGGTCAGACTGGCGTACAGCTTGTAATGCTATTGCGAACGGGGAAACACGTGCGGTGGATGTGGGCCGCTGTAATGATTTCTATTTTGCCAACAGCCTTGGAATCGGTTTCGATGCGCAAGTGGCTCACACTGCGAACCGTATGCAGTGGCTACACGGTAATCTGGTTTACGGAATCGCCGTGGCAGGCACCTTGTTATTCAGACACAGGACGCCCACGGTACACCTGCAGCATGCAGGTGGCATGCTGGATACCCCAATCACCCTGATTGCCGTGAGCAATGGATGTTGCGAGGGTGGTGCCTTCAAGTTGGCGCCGCATGCAAAAATCGACGATGGGTTTTTGGACGTAATCGTAGCCCAGGGTCTGAGCCGCCTGGGCATACTTGCGCTAGTACCGCGGGTACTGCGTGGTAGTCATCTTGGGCGCCCCGGCATCATGGAGATCAAGACAACCGGACTGCTGATCGAATCCGAAGCAGGTCTGCCCGTACACGCCGACGGCGAGACCCGCTATACCGATGCCAAACGTCTTGAGATCGAGATCTTGCCGCTGCGCCTTACGGTGGTTGCCTGACCGAATCCGTACGCGTGCGTTTGACAGAACCGAGATAGATCGCCGCCACCGCCAAGATGGCGCCGCTGATCTCCACGGCAGTAAAGCGGCGGCCGAAAAACAACACATCCCATACGAAAGCACATACCGGTTGCAGCAGTAGAACCAAACCAACTTGTGAAGCCCGGACCTTGGAGATGCTGTTGGAAATCAGCACCCAACCCAGCACCTGGCCAAATACACCGTAAGCGACAAGCCAACCCGCATCCCGCCAGTTGGGAATTACAAATGAAGCGTGTTCGGGCCACATGCCGAGCGCCAGCAGCCCTGCGCATGACAGCGACACAACCATCAGCGTGGTAAAGGAGGAACCGGTCGTTTCACTCACACGGGCGCGTCGCAACGCCAGGAGATAACCTGCGTAACAGCACGCGGTGAGGAGTCCGAGAATCACGCCCCAGCGATAATCGGCTGAGAACGACGCCCAATCCACACCCACCAGAAGAACCAGACCCAGAATCGCCAGCGGGATGGACACCAGCTGGAACAACGTCAATCGCTCCCTGAAGACCACCACGCCCACGGCCGCCAGCACGAATACCTGGAAATTAGCCAATAACGTGGCCAATCCGGGGCCCACGTAGAGAATGCTGCGATGCCAAAATGTCAGATCCAACGCAAAAAATACCGCGACCACGCACAGCATGGCCAACGCGGGAGCCCTGAGGTGCACGCGCTCCCTACGCCACCACACGATGCCCAGCAGGATCAGACCACCGAACAGCATGCGGTAAAACGCGCTGGTGGCAGGCGGCACGCTTACCAGTTTCACGAACACCGCCGAGAAACTGATCATCACGGCGCCAGCGAGCAATTGCCACATAAGCATGTCTCAAATAACTTAATGAATATTTTTACAAGCGAGGTATCGAATGACCTAATGCATGCAATACCGCGCCTACTCACCGGCAGATCCCGTCGGTTGTTCGTATAAATGCAATTGTCAGCGTGGAATTAGTAACCAATAGTATGCTGGATATCAATGCGAGAGTGCCGATTCCAGTTCTGCAAAGGTCCAGGCGACGCCGCTGGTATTGAGTGGAATGCCCAGCTGTCTGCCGATGCGGGCGGCTGAAAATATCCCGCAGATGACTGGCCCCGATGCGGCGGGCTCGATCACGATGGCGTGCTGCCTGCCGGTACGTTTCAGGGTTTCGATAATATCGCCTACGCATGCTTCTGCCACATCCGGCATCGACAGGGCTTCAAGCATATCCCGCGGCGTCATGATGTCACGCACCAGTACTTCGTTTCGGCTCACGCCTGACTGCTGTTGGTAACGCATGGGCCGCATGCCCTCGATATCATTGAGTGTGATAAGCCCCTGCAGATCACCAGGCTCGCTGACTACAAACAACAATCGTACGCCTCCAATTCGCATACGTTCCTCGGCTTTGTCGATCGGCAGATTAGGATCCACCGTAATGACAGGCTTGCGTGTCAGATCCGTCATCACATCGATTGCGGGGTGCTGCACTGATACCTTATCCGTAAATGTATCGGCGTTACGCATCAGTCTGGTATCCGCCGACGCCATGATCACTGGTAGTGCCTTGAACTTCTTGGTCACAGGGATCTCCAGGTTGCAATGCTTATGTGACGTCATTCAAACTGACATGATTATACGGCAGCTTTTTACCGAGACCATGCACAGATGAGATAGCTAGGCATCATGAGTGGACATAGAAGCGTCAATATCTGCTTCTCCCGCCAGGCTTCGAGTTGCCAAGTACCCTAAACAAGGGGTGCCGGAAGACGTGTAAACCAACATGCTACAATCATGCGCACTACGAGATTTCATAATATAAAGTGGTTCTGCAACGCATGCCTAAGAAAATTCGTATCACTAATGTACATTTGGATCTCGGCGCAAGCCGGCGTGGTACAGACATGGGTTCTTCTGCCATGCACGTGGCCGGAGTGGTGCCAGCACTCGAGAAGCTCGGACACCGGATCGTCGGCATGCGTCATATCGGCCAAGTTTCCATGGAAGCGGCCGTCGTCGGCGACCCCCATGCCCGCTATCTCAACGTCATCTGCGAAGTGTGCCGGGGATTAGCCGATGAAGCTGAGCAGACTTTGGCTGATGATGAATTCCCGCTGATCCTCGGCGGCGATCATTCCCAGGCCATCGGCTCCATAGCCGGCGTGGCGCGCCATTTCAAGCAGCAAGGCAAGGAACTAGGCGTATTCTGGTGTGACGCGCACACCGACATGAACACGCCTGATACCAGCAGCTCCGGCAACATTCATGGCATGCCGCTCTCCGTGTTATTGGGCATGGGGCCCAAGGAACTGACCGGCATAAGTGGGAAAACGCCAGCACTCAAACCTGAACATGTGGTGGTATTCGGCGTACGCGATGTGGACAGCAAGGAAGCGGAGCTGGTGAAAAGATCCGGGGTTAGGGTCTTCACCATGAGCGAGATCGATGCCCGCGGTGTCGGCATTTGTCTAGATGAAGCCATGCAGATCCTGGGTCGGGCCAGTGCTGGCATCCATCTTTCCTATGACCTGGACGGTTCAGACCCATCCGTGGCCCCCGGCACCGGCACACCGGTACCGGGTGGGCTCAACTTCCGCGAATCGCACCTGGTGTGCGAAGTCATCGCAAAGAGTGGGCGACTCACCAGCATGGAAGTGGTGGAACTGAACCCGATACTCGACATCGAGAACCGCACCGGCAAATTTGCCGTGTGGCTTATACAGTCAGCACTGGGTCGCACCATCCTCTGGAACTGAACTTAAAAAATGACCGTGTTTGGTCATTTCATAGAGACTTCGCTCATCGACATCCACCACTACCACCACAAGGCCGGTGTCTTAATCTGTCGCTTGCATAAGCGTCAGCACATCCTGTAATCACTGACGCCCATCAGCATACCGGTTTTGGAAGATCTACCAGCGATGATAGGCAGGATGCCCCGGCTTCACGGCCACGAATGTACCGTGGCAGGTGTCACAGAGCTTGCTGCCGGCGATGAGCTGCCCTTCAACCACTGCGCGGTCGTCGGTGGATGATATAACACGGGCGCGCAACTCGATGGGGCCATCCGTGGGCGTTGGGCGCTTAAGGGATATCGCGTATTCGGCA
>JAJYBN010000001.1 GCA_021779005.1 Pseudomonadota bacterium | reverse complement strand
CAGGTACCAATTCAGAAAGTGGTGTTCGACATCACGACCGTCAGCCTGGATGGGAAACCCATCACGGGGGACGTGACAGCCGTTGGGGACTTCCTGCCCGGCAACAGTTATAGCGTGGTCAGTAAATCTCCCCTGTGGACGGTCACCCATGGGTATGCGTGCCCCAGCCTGACAGGCATAAAAGTTCTTTACCAGGATGGTTCAACAGCCACCGTCACGGTACCCGAGGCTGCCCCCTACCTGACGCCCCAGATCAACACCGATTGTGCGCCAAGCACTAGAGCATTTTCTTATTATCCCTTAAACAGTATGCCGCCCAACAATAGGGTGGTGGGTCCGGGTCCTGGATCCAATACTTCACCCGGCCATGGGCCATAAACACTAGCCGCCATGGCGGCGCATGACAGCGTGTGTTTTGGAGTTGATTTTATTGAGTGCTTAAACTGAAAGCATCGCGCGTTAGATTTTCCGGCTTGCCGTGTTTCACCACCACGTTGTCCTCGATGCGGATGCCGCCGTATCTGCGGAAAGCATCGACCTTTGGCCAGTTCACAGCACCGGAATGTTTCCCCTGGCGGAGCTTCTCCAGCAGCGAGGGGATGAAGTACAGGCCGGGTTCGATGGTCACCACGAAATTTTCCTTCAGCACTCGCGTTATGCGCAGGTGAGGGTGGCCATCGGGTCTCGGGATGCTATCGCCACGCGGACTCGCCATGAAGCCGCCCACATCGTGTGTCTGGAGGCCTAGCAGGTGGCCGAGGCCGTGAGGCAGGAACGTACTGCTGATGCCTTGCGCCACGATTGCTTCCGACGGCAGCTTTAAGAATTCGAAGTCGTGCAATAGCCGCGCGATGGCATGGTGGGCTTCCAGGTGCAGTGCCTTGAAATCCACATCCGCTTTGACTTTCCGGACCAGGGCTTGTTGTTCCTTGTCGAGTGCATCGACGAGCGACTGGAATTCATCGTGCTCGGCGGAATAGGTGCGGGTCACATCGGAAGCGTAGCCATTCACCTGCGCCCCCGCATCAATCAGGAATGCATGGCGGTGCGCGGTTTTGTCCAGGTCCCAATACTGGTAGTGCAGCGTGGCGGCGTGCTCATTGAGGGCGATGATGGCGCCGTAGGGCATCCCATTGTCGATCTGGCCGCTGGCGGCGCAGTAGGCTGTATGGATCTCGAATTCACTGGCGCCGGCGCGGAACGCCTGTTCGGCGGCACGATGGCCCTTGGCGCTCAGAACATTGGCGCGCCGCATGCATTCGAGTTCGTAGTCAGTCTTGACGGCGCGTGTGAAGTTCAAGGGATTGAGCAGCGCCTCGGGGTTCACATCGGCAAATCCCCAGTTTTTGAAACGCTCCTGCCATTCACCCAGGAACACGCAGCGTCGCGCGATCGGTAAGGCGCCGGGCGCGTCTTCCGGGCGCTTGATGATCCGGATATCGAACTGTTCGGTCCAGTAACCGGAGGGTGGTGCCGGTGGCAGGTACCAGTAATCCTCCGGCTGGTAGTACACCAGCACCGGCTTCTGGCCTGGGACATGCGCCACGAAGGAATCATGCGCCTGGCTCAGGGGCAGCCAGTTTTTGAAGTGTGGGTTCACCCGGAACGGGTAATCCATATCGTCCAGGAACAGGGTATGCGGTCCTCCTGCGAATACTGCCACCGCGTCAAAGCCCGCAGCCGCCAGCGCCATATCGAAGCGCTTTTTGACGGTCTCCAGATGGGATGGGTAAAGCCGTGCGAGGGCGTCGGTCATGGTGTTGCCATCACTAGTTCGCGGTTCACCCGATTATTTCAGATTCCCGGGGATGTGGCACGGTCTGACCGTCAGATTGTTAAGATACGCATCGGTTTGGGTCGGGAGCAGCAGAATGGAATACCGTCGGATGGGAAAATCGGGCCTGAAACTGAGCGCCCTGTCGTTCGGATCCTGGGTCACCTTCAAGAATCAGATTGAAATCAAGCAGGCGGAGCAGTGCATCGGTACGGCCTACGACGCGGGCGTGAATTTCTTCGACAACGCCGAGACCTACGCCAATGGGGAATCCGAACTCATCATGGGCAAGGCCCTCAGAAATCTGGGTTATTCGCGTGATTCCTTCTGCGTATCCAGCAAGGTGTTCTTTGGCAGCCGCGACCATCCGAAACCCACGCAGCATGGGTTGTCACGCAAGCATGTCATGGAGGCCTGCCATCAGGCGCTGCAGCGCCTGCAGATGGATTACCTGGATCTGTATTTTTGCCACCGGTCGGATCCGGATACGCCCATCGAGGAAACCGTGCGCGCCATGCACGATCTGGTGCAACAGGGCAAGGTGCTCTACTGGGGTACGTCCGAATGGCCCGCTGAGAACATCGTCGCGGCTCATAGCATCGCACATGGTTTATATCTCACGCCTCCAAGCATGGAACAGCCGCAGTACAACCTGTTCGTGCGCGAGCGGGTGGAGCGGGAATATGCACCGCTGTACCGCGATTACGGCCTGGGCACGACCATCTGGTCGCCATTGGCTTCGGGCGTACTGACCGGCAAGTACAACCGGGGCGTGCCCAAAGGCTCACGCATGGAACTGCCGGGGTACGAATGGCTCAAGGAGCGCTTGCAAAACGAGGAAGGCCGGCAACGGGTCGCGGCAGTGGAGAAACTCATGCTCATCGCCCGTGAACTCGGTATGAGTATGGCGCAGCTAGCACTCGCCTGGTGCCTGAAAAACCCGCATGTCAGTACAGTGATCCTGGGCGCTTCCAGTGTGCAGCAGCTGCGCGAGAATCTCGATGCTATGACACAGGTGCAAAAATTGACTGCCGAAGTGATGTCACGCATCGCTGCGGCAACAGCTTGATATGCGCCTGCATGCCAAACAGGCCCAAGAAACCCACCAGCTGATGCTGGAAGCAGCGCAGTGCTACGGACGTGAAGCTTTCACTGCGGCTGCCTCATTGTGCGAACGGGTGTTGACCTTATCGCCAGAATTTCCTGATGCGCTGCACTTGCTGGGCTTGTGCCGCTGGAAAGACGGTAACCGCTTGAGTGATGCCCTGCGTCTGCTGATCCGAGCCCGGGAATTAAAACCAGATGATGCGCAGTTATCCCACAATCTGGGCATCGTGTTCGAGCTGAACGGTGACCTGCCTGCTGCCCGCAACGCATTTCAACATGCCACCGAACTCAATCCCGGGAATGCAGAATCCCATTACAACCTGGGCGTGTTGAGTGCGGCGCTGGATGATGAAGTCGGCGCCGAGGCCGCCTACCGGCAAGCGCTCACGCAGGATAGCCGGCATGCAGGCGCTGCCGCAGGACTCGCGGTCATCTCGGAAACCCGAAACCAGCTTGACGAAGCTGAGCGTTGGCTGGCGATCGCTCTGCATGCTGACCCTCAGGATGTTGTCGCGAATTTGACCCAGGCACAACTGGATTTCCGCGCCGGCCGTTATACGCAAGCAGCGGCGAGTTTGGAAAAGCTGTCGGTGCGTACGCTATCAACGGTCAATCGCTCCCTGACCCTCGGCCGGCTGGGCATGGCTTATGACCGGCTGGGTAAATTTGATTGCGCTTTTACGGCGTTCATGCAAGCCAAGCAGGCACTGCGCGAACGTCTGGGGGATGCACCAGATGACAACCTCTATGGCTTGGCCGTGGCCGGGCGCATGCAAAGACACTTCGTGCCCCTGACAAGGAATGCCGGAACCCAGATCGGTGCCATGGCGGACACAGCGCCGGTATTTCTGGTGGGGTTTCCGCGCTCCGGCACCACGCTGCTGGATCAAATCCTGTCTTCACATTCGCAGATCATGGTGCTGGAGGAGCAGGAGACACTGCAGGATGTGCTGCATGATTATGCGTTTTCCGATGCTAGTCTGATGGAGTTCGCCGCATGCGATGTGAACGTGCTGCGAAAATATCGCGAGCGTTATTGGGTGCGCGTTTCTGGGTTCGTGCCGCAACGCCCCCGGGATAAACTCTTCATTGACAAGCTGCCGTTGAACACCCTGCACTTGCCGTTGATTCACCGCTTGTTTCCGGAAGCGCGCATCATTTTTGCGGTGCGCGATCCGCGCGACGTGGTGCTGTCCTGCTTCATGCAGAGTTTCGAACCGAACGCCGCCATGCGGAATTTTTTCACGCTGGAGAGCACGGTGCGCTATTACACTGCCGTCATGGATATCGGACGGCAGGCGCTATCCGCATTCCCCAGGAGTATCCATCGTTTGCGTTATGAGGACCTGGTGGAGGATACCGGGACCGAAACCAGAAGATTACTGGCTTTTCTCGGGTTGGGGTGGGAACCCGCCGTGCTGGAGTTTCATGAAACCGCGAAAAAGCGACGTATCAATACCCCAAGCTATCATCAGGTGACACAACCGATATACCAGGCGGCACGTCAGCGTTGGCGGAATTATGCGCAGCATCTGCAGCCGGTATTGTCGGAACTGCAAGTATTCGTGGAATATTTCGGTTATACCTGATCACCGCCCATAAAAAATCCCGCGGCCCTGGTGGACCGCGGGAGCAATAGCAATGACCAGACTTCAGTACGACTCAGTACTTGATGCCTATGCGTGCATAAAAGAATCGTCCCGGTACGTCATACAGGGTCGGGTCGAAGCTGTTCAACTGTTGCTGCGTGGATGACGGCGGTTCCTTGTTGAACATGTTCTTGATACCGAAGGTGAACGTCATCTTGGCAGGATCATAATTGTAGTTCACAGAGACATCGTGATAGATGGTCGTGCCCAGATGGTTGGTTGACAGGCTGTTGTTAGTGACGTTCGGGTTGGAGCACAGTCCCAGGTTGGTGAGGCTTTTCGCACCACCATCGAAGGAATCAGAGCATGATTCCGTCAGACTGCTGATGTAACGCATGTCCCATTCTGCCTTCCAGTTACCCGCGGTCCATTGCAGTGAAGTATTGATCTTCATGCGCGGTACGCCGAAGGGGAAGACCGTGCCGCCGCGTTCCACGCCCACAAGCTGTGTGATGGTGGGCGCGCTGCCTGGATTGGGAACCGTGATCGTGTAATTGCGAGTAAAAGTGGCATCCACTCCGGCCTTGAATTCCCCTACCGAGGTGCTTGCAAAGGCGTAGGTTGCGCCAAGATCCATGCCATCCGTTAGTACACTGCCGACATTGGTGACACTGTCATTGATGTTGGTGATGGAGCCTGCCCCTCCGCGGGTGATGCGGGAGCAATCATTCAAATTACCCGCGATGTAGCAGCCATTCAGAATAGCCTGACCACTGATGGGCTGGATGGTGTTCTGCAGCGCGATCCTGTAGTAGTCCAGGTTGAGGTTCAGGCCTGGTGCCCAGTCGGGGCTATACACGAAACCCACGGTGCGCGAGATGGAAGTCTCGGGCTTGAGATTGGGGTTGCCGCTTTCCAACGTATTGATCTGGCCGTTTATCTGTGAGTAGCTGGTCGGCACCGCAGTCACACCACCAAAGCCGTTGGCGCAACGCTGTTGTACGGTTGCTGACACACCTGAGGTTGTATATCCGCTGCAGGGGTCGGTGACCGTTGAGGACAGCAGTGTCGGGCCCGCAAACAGGGCGTTGATATCCGGCGCCCGGAATCCCTGGGACCAGGTGGTGCGCGCCAGGAATTCGTCATTGACCTGCCATTTCAGGCCGGCCAGGCTGGTAGTGTTGCCGCCGTAAGTGCTGTAAGTGGTGTGGCGCGAGGCGATATCCAGATCCAGCAGTTTTACGGCCGGCATCCGCGCAAGCAGCGGGATATCAAATTCCACATACTCTGATTTCTCGGTGATGCGCCCGTTAGTGGCCGGTACCGCCACTTTCGGATTGAAGCTGTCGTAACCGGCCTGGGCTACGGCATCCGGGATGAAACTGCCGTCATGCTCCATGTATTGGTATCCGGCCGCAAAGCCTAATGGCCCCGCCGGCAGATTGGCGAGGTTGTTGTTGCTGATGTCGGCATTGTAAATGCGCTGGTTGTTCTGGAACTGGTTCTGCTGAGTGTAAGCACTGTAGGCTAGCTGCGATGAGGTGATGGGAGTCGTCTGGCCACCAAAAAAGTTGATCGGAACGCATCCTGTGGTGGCTGCGCATGTACCCGGATCACCCATGGCGATACGCAGGTCTTGCACATTTAAGGAACCATAATTTGTGTCAATCTCATTGTCCTTGGTAAAGATATAACCTGCATTCCAGTCCCATTCAGAGCCGGCAAGATTGAAGTAACCGTTGAAGCCGCCGCTGAAGCGGAAAGTATCTTCATTCTCATTGTAGATGCGGGGGCCATCTTCCACCATGCGCCGGCCCAGCAGTCCCAGCCAACCGGGGCCTATGGGTGCGTTGGTGTTCAGGTCAAAACCGAAGGGGTTGTACTGCTGGTTCGCCGGAACATCGCTGATGATACTGGTGGATGCGAAGAACAGCGGCGTGGGTCCTGCCTGCTGGGTGGAGTTCCGGTGGCTGTAATTCATCTCCGCGGTGAAGGTCAGGTTATCCGTCAGATCGGTATGGCCGGCCACATAACCGCTGTAGCGTTCCTCGGGCGTCAGCACATAGTTGTAGGGCGCGTAATTGAAGCGGTCCTGCTGTGTGAACGGTGCATACTGGTTAGCGGCCGTACCAGGTTGACCCGTCATCAATGTCAGGTCGCACAACGGCTCGTAGTTGGGGCTGGTAGATGAGCCAAAATTAGTGGTCGGGCATTGGGTGGACGTGAGGCCGGTGGACGCAGCCGGTGCATTATTCGGATCGGTAGGCGTACTGCTGGTGGGTGGTATGAATACAAAACGACCCTGGGGCGTGGCTGAACTGCCGCGTGTCTGCCCTGTGCCAAGGACGGGTTCCTTGGAGATTGTGCGGTTATTAGCTTTGATACCGTTCTGGTTGGAATACGCCATGCTGAATACTAAATTGGCGTGGTCGTTGGAGATTCCCGAGGTGAAATCGTATTCCTGGGTCTTGCCGTCCCAGCCGCCACCGACCCCATGACCGTCATACATGCCCATGTAGGCATTGGCCTCGGTGCCCGTAAAGTTTTGTATAGTGATGATGTTCACCACGCCGGCGATGGCATCGGAACCGTATATCGCCGAAGCGCCATCCTGCAGGATTTCGATGTGGTCGATGATGGAGGCGGGTATGGTATTAAGATCGACCGTGCCATCCAGGCTGGTGCTCCAACGCTTGCCATTCACCAGCACCAGGGTGCGGTTGGCACCCAGGTTGCGCAGGTCCACATTGGTCTGGCCACCACCGGTATAGGTGAAATTGCCGCCGTCGTTAGCCATGGTGTTGAGGGCGCCACCGGATGAGGTCAGCGACTGCAGGATCTGGCCGATGGTGCTGAGACCCGTAGCCTTGATCTGCTGCTGGGTGATGACCAGTACCGGCTGGGCGGTTTCGACGCTGGTACGTTTAATTTTGGTACCGGTCACCTCGATGGTGCCCAGTTGGGCATTGGTCGGAGTGGTGCTGGTGCTGCCGGCGGCCTGATCTTGGGCTAGCGCTGCCGGCCCGGCGATTAGTGATGTAGTCATGCCACAAGCCAAGGCTGTCTGGATAGCGCGTTTCAACAGGTTGCGATTCGACATTTTGATTCCTCCACCCAAAAAAATGTTATTGATAGATGGTGTCAAGGGGTATTCAGTCTCGTCAGGACACCATGTTGTGTAAACAATACAAAATCAGAAACCAAGGGTTTTTAATATACCCATATTATTCTGTGTAAAAACTAGACTTTAAATATAGACCAAGTTTCTTGACCTGTATATGTTGTTTTAAAACTACATTAATAAACAACTATTTCATCACTTGGCTATTAGCATGTAAGCCTATGGAAAGATTAGAGTTTCACATGAAAAAAAACCGCGAAAATGGAAAAAAAGGAAAAATTACTGTGGGCAGGCTGGATGCAAAATCGCCCTCAGAAGATCATGTGCTTCAGGTCAATCAGCCAACGGATGTCTCGGGGATGGCCGACTTTGATCAGGCGCTCCGGTATTTTTCTGCCGGACAACTGAACCATGCCGCAAGCCTGTGCCGCGCTCTCCTGAGTCGTATGCCCGTGCATGCGCCCGCCTTGCACCTGCTCGGGATCATCAGCGCAGAGCAAGACCTCCCAGCCGAAGGTTTGCAGCTGGTGGAGCGTGCACTTCAGCAAAACAGCCGGGATCCGGCGTTCCATTTCAGTCACGGCCGGATTCTGGCGCGAACTGGAAATCCAGCCGCTGCCATCGAGGCTTTCACAGAGGCATATCATCAGGATCCAGGTGACCCCCGCATATCCCAGCACCTAGTGCTGGCGTTGATTACCTGCCGCCGTTTACCAGAGGCGGAAACTGTGGTGCGAACCGCCCTAGCTAAATGGCCAAAATCTGCTGAACTGCTGGATGCCTTCGGCATGGTGTTGATGACGCGAGGGCTGCCCGATGAAGCCTGCGAGGTACTGGAACGCGCACGTAGCATTGCTCCGGATTATCCGGATACCTACGGAAACCTGGCTATTATTCATGAACAGCGCAACCGTCTGGATGAGGCACTGAATATAGTCAAGGAGGGATTAAAGCGTTGGCCGGCGCACCGCACCCTGCGTTTCATCCGAGCCCGTTGTTTGCGCCGTGTCGGCGAATATAGTGAAGCGAAATTGGTATTACAGGAACTGCTCAGTGGCGAACTGAGTGCCAAGCTGCATGTGGACATCGAATTTGAACTGGGATGGTGCGCGGATGGCGCGGATGATGCTGCAGAAGCCTACCGGCATTTCAGCCAAGCAAATCTGCATGCCGAAAAACTGCCATCGTATGACGCAACGCAGGGCTCGGGATATTTGCTCACGCTGGCGACACTCCAGAAACAGTTCACTCGCAACTGGGTGGCGGCATGGCGCAGTCTGCCAGCGCCAGCGATACACAAAGATCCGGTGTTTATCATTGGTTTCCCGCGCTCCGGTACCACGCTGCTGGATACCATGCTGGGGGCACTTCCAGATTTCAGGGTGTTGGAAGAACAGCCGACCATACAGGCTGTGCTGGAACGCCTGGCGACCTATGCGGGCGGATACCCATCAGGACTTGCGGCACTTAGCCTGCAACAGCAATCGGCCTTGCGTGCTGCTTATTTTAAGGCGGCAGGTGCAGATGCACTTGGCGAAAAGCGCTTGCTTGACAAGTCGCCATTCAATACCGTGCATGCGGGCCTGATCCACCGGGTATTCCCCAAATCTATGTTGATATTTGTGGCCAGACATCCTTGTGATGTATGTCTGAGTTGCTTCATGAATAATTTCGAATTGAACTCGGGTACCCAGCACTTCACGCGACTTGAGACAACAGTCAGTTTGTATTGCCGGGTGATGGCACTGTGGTTGACCTATGTGGAACTATTGCCGCTCCGCTTCACGCTCATGCGTTACGAAGATCTGGTAAACCTGCCTGAAACAGCATTGCGTGAAGCGCTGGCAGCTCTGGGTGTGCCATGGTCTGACAGTGTCCTTCAACATACGACCTATGCGATGCAGCGCGGTCATGTACCCACGCCGAGCTATGCCCAGGTGCATCGCCCCGTCTATACCGATGCCCGCTATCGGTGGCACCGCTATGCAGATTTCATGCGGCCCTACCTCAAGGACCTGCATCCATATATCGAGGCATTTGGCTATGCCGTCTGAAAGCAGGCCAACCAAAACTGAGAATCCCCCGGGATTTCCGCCCAATGTGCAGGCGCTGATGCAGCGAGCTGTTACTTGCCATCAACAAAACAATTACGAAAGGGCGGAACACGGCTATCGGGAGGTGTTGCGTCTGATCCCGGCGCATCCTGATGCCACACATTTTTTGGGTCTGCTGGCACACCAGACCGGTCATGCTGAAACAGCACTAGTGTTGCTTAAACGAGCGGTGGAGCTGGGCCCGGGCAGCGCCCTATATCGTCATAACTTGGGTGGTGTGTTACGGGAACTCGGCCAGCTCGTCGAGGCCGAGCGCTGTTACCTCGAAGCACTCACACTCAAACCGGATTACGTGGATGCCCTCATCGGTCTGGCGATGGCACAGATGGCACGCGGCCATTTCGAAGATGCACATGCGAGTTACGTCCGGGTATTGGCTATGGACGCGAGCAGCATCGAGGCGCATCTGGGCTGTGGGAATGCATTGCTGGAACTCACGCGTCGCCAGGCAGCGCTGGATTGTTATCGCCATGCACACAGGTTTGCGGCGGATGATGCAGAGAAACTTCAGCGTGTGGGTTTGGCCATGCGTGAAGCCGGCGCCATGCAGGAAGCGCAGGCCTGCTTTCAGCAGGCCTTGCGGCTGCGGCCGGAATTTGTAGAGGCCCATAACAGTCTGGCGATCACCCTGGGGGATATGGGTGATCTGATGGATGCTGAACACCACTACCGTAAAGCCTTGCAATTGCGTCCTAGTTACGCCAGTGGCTGGCATAATTTTACAAGCATCACCCGCCTGATGGCTGACGATCAATTATGGCCTGCGTTGCAGTCTTTCTCCGAGCAAGCTCCGGAGTTGGCGGCGAGTGAAGCCTGCATGCTGCATTTCACTCTGGGAAAAGTGTTTGATGACCGGGGCGAATATCCGCAGGCGTTTGGACATTACCTGCAAGCCAACCGCTTGAAACGCAGCCTCATCGATTACGACGAGCTGCGCCAGCAGAAGTTTTTCCATGATTTCATCCGGTATTTCAGTACCGATTTCCTTTCCAATTCAGCTGGTGCAGGCACTGATGATCAACTGCCGATATTCATCGTCGGTATGTCGCGTTCCGGGACCACCCTGGTGGAGCAGATTCTTTCAAGTCATCCGCGCGTGCATGGGGCGGGCGAGCTGCGTCTGCTACGGCGCTGCCTGCGGGTGGAGCTGGGACCCTCGGATAGTGATGATGAGTTACCGGCAAAGCTGGCGGCACTCGATGCTTCTGGATTCAGGCGCATCGGCGAGCGGTACTGTGCCGAGCTTTCTCAGTTAGCCCCTGACGCCGTGCGCATCACCGATAAATTGCCCGGTAACATGGCTTTGGTAGGGCTGATCCACATCGCTTTTCCGGGCGCCAGAATCATTCATTGCGTGCGCGAACCGCTGGACACCTGTGTGTCCTGTTTTTCAAAATTATTCACCACCGGTCACGCTTTCAGTTATGACTTGGGCGAGCTGGGACGCTTCTATCGCTTACAAGAAGTACTGATGCAGCACTGGCGGACGGCGCTGCCTATAGGCCGCATGCTGGAAGTGCGCTATGAAGACGTGGTTACAGACATGCAGGGCCAGGCACGACGGCTGGTGGAGTTCTGCCACTTGCCCTGGGATGAGGCCTGCCTGCGCTTCCATGAGTACCGGCGCACCATCAAGACCGCCAGCCTTGTCCAGGTGCGCCAGCCGATCTACACGAATTCAGTGGGGCGTTGGCGGCGTTACGCCGAGTTTCTGGGGCCGCTGCAGCAGGCACTCACGGGCAGATAAATCCGTGTAGGCGCCTAGTGCGGCGGCTGGTAGGGAGTGGTTTTGATCGTGGTGCCTGCAGCGGGTGCTGCACTAGTTGCTGTCGAGCTGCTGCCGAGACATTTGTAGATGCCGAACGTCTGGTTGCCATTGGTGGCGGCCGTCAAGGCTGAGACCGTGTCGCCACCCTGTGAAACCGCCTGGTTCATCGCCAGGGTCTTTAGATCGCTTTCCACATCCGACTGCACGCGATTGATGAAGCCTAGCCGGTCTGCAACGGAGACTGTGGTCTTGCTAAGCAGGTGGCAGTTAGCCACACGATCCTGAGGCAATACCATAATCCCCTGTTGTTTGACTTCTGGGCTGGGTGATACCCAGGTGCACCCCGTGACTGCTGCAAGTGCACCTGCGATGAATAATATGCATAAGGTTTTCATGATGATTCCGCTCGCTTAAATATCCGGCATCGGATGCCTTAAGTTTATCGTATGTGGCATGCTGCTGCAGGACCCTTGGATGTACAACGGGACTTTAAGTTAATAACCAAACCGAATGGAGTCGGTATGAGCATGAAATGGATAGTCTTGTCCGCGGGAGGTTTCCTGCTGGCGCTGATCATGGCACCAACCTTCGCATGGCGTTGCGACCATGGCTATGTCAATACCGGTGACAGCACCAGTCAGGTACGTAAAAAATGTGGGCCACCGGATTATGTATATAGCAACACGGGTATTTATCGCCACAGCCGGTTCGCTGCCATTGATGAGCTTTGGTATTACAACTATGGACCCAGGCTCTTACTGCAGGAATTGCGATTCCATTTTGGGAAACTCGAAGCTGTGGATACGCCGAGCTATGGATTCAGCTCTGGCTCGAAGCGCTGCGCACCGCAGGATCCCCGTGTGGGTATGAGTGCCTACGCGCTGGCCAGCCGTTGCGGCAGGCCCAAAAGTAAACGCAATCGATATACGCGTATCGACGGTGGCAAGGGTTCGGTGGGAAAGCGGTGAAGCACCCTGAAGAATGGGCTTACGATTCTGGTTCCCAATACCTTCTGCAGAAAGTGATCATCGAAAGTGGACGCGTACAGAATTTGGAAACCGTCAGCTGGTCGAGATACCAAGCAAAGCTGCCGCGTTGATTAACATCAATGCTTGCTCGCGACGGAGGACATATCGCGCATGAAGCGTACTGGCAGATCGTAGAAGCGAAGATCCATGGGTTTGCCTGTGGTATCCAGGTCAAACGTCACATATTGGTCAAAGGCCTCATCGTAGAATCGGTAACGCAGTTTTACGCGAAACGTATTGTAGTTCCAGTGATCCAGGTCGCCTGTGAACTCGGGGTTTCCGAGTCGTAATACTAGACGGTCATTTTCCAGAGCGACCTGCACATCGCCATTGAGTGGGTCAGTGTAATCGCCGACGTATTGCTTGAGCGCCAGCGGTGCCGCACCGGGAATCCGGGAAGTGGCAATTTTGGATTGCTCGATTTTTTCGGCTGCCTCCTGTTGCCGCACCAATGCCAACAATGCGCCGTTGGTGTCGCGGGCTGGACGGCCCAGGTATGCATCAAGGATATGGAACAACAGGGCGTTGCGGGCATCGTCGTGATCCATGTTGGTGAGCACCACTACACCCAGGTGCAGTTCCGGCAGCATCCCCAGGGCCGAGGCCATGCCGTCGATGTCACCGTCGTGCATTACCAGTTTGTGGCCGGCGTAGTCCTCCACCACAAAGCCCAGCCCATAGGAATAGAACAGGCTTCCAGGATTCATGGCGTGCAGCCAGATACCCATGCCGCTATCTGCAGGGATGAGTATTTGCGGTGTTTCCATGTCAGCGATGATTTTCGGATCCAGCACGGTTTTACCATCGTAGTTGCCGTCATTGAGCAGCATCAGGAGCCAGTGGGACATATCGTTGATACTGGAATTGATGCCGCCCGCCGGCGCCATGCTGTCGGCGTCATAACGGCGGATCAGAGTCACTTTATTGCCCACCTCAGCGTGCGGGGCAGCGGCATCCGCATCATTACTGATAGCTGCGACGCTGGTATCGGTACGCTGCATATCCAGCGGCATGAAGAAGCGGGCATGTACATACTCTTCCCAGCTTTGTCCGGTGATGGCCGGGATCAGCTGGCTGGCCACCAGATACATGGCGTTGTTGTAGCAGAAGTGCGTTCGAAAACCGAAGCTGGGTTTATCGAAGCGCAGGTGCTGGATGATTTGTTCACGACTGAAACCTGTGGTGAACCACATGAAAGTCGGATCGCAGTAACCGCTGCGATGGGTGAGCAGGTCGCGAACCGTCAACGCATGCGTCACCCAGGGATCGTTGAGCTCGAATCCCTTCAGATACTCTGTCACCGGGTCATCCCAATTAAGTTTATGTTCAGTTACTAGGGTACCGAGGGCCGCAGCGGTAAACGCTTTGGTGTTAGAGGCAATGGTGAACAGTGTGTCTGCATCCACCTTGCCGGGCTTGCCTAATTCACGTACACCATAACCACGTGCCAGGACCAATTTGCCGTCCTTGACCACCGCCACGGCGAGTCCTGGCACTTTCCAGTCGGCCATGATCTTTTGTGTGTAGGCATCAAGATCACTGAGTGGCGCAGCCGGCTGCGATGCAAGCGTACTGGCACTTAGCCCGCAGATGCAGATGATTAATAGCAGAGTCCTCAGCTTGCGCATGCTAATCACTCCAAAGCCGGACTAGTTTTTGAAACTCAGGAGTTCGATGTCGAATACCAGCATACCGTGCGGTGCATCGGGCCGGTTACGGTTGTCGTAGGCAAGGTTACCGGGAATCCAGACACGGATTTTTTCACCCTTGACCATGAGCGGCAATACTTTTTGCCAGCCCTGGATGAGCTTGTTCAACGGAAACGTCGCCGGATAGGTGTGGCCGTCGGGATTGACTGTGCTATCAAATTTTTTTCCATCCGTAGTCCAGCCGGTATAGTTGACGGTAATAGTTGAAGCCAGCGTTGGATGCAGGTCGCCGCTAGCAGACCTTAGCACCCGGAACGCGAGTCCGTCCGCCAGCTTGGTTGCATCGGACGGCGGTGCCGCCACATCAAACGGCGCCTTATACGGGTTGCTGACGCAGCCTGCAAGCAACATGAGCAATACGATACAGGCCAGTGATAGTATGCGATGGGATGAGATCACGACGGCGCTCCAGTGGATTTCACGCTATCAACTCTAGCAGTTTGTTTTCCAACAAGTTACTGGGTAAATAGTAACAGGAACTGGCATTTTTCAAACAATGTAACAGATTGAAAAATGTGGAAATCGGAATGCTTGATTATCCAATTTCGGTGCGAGACCCGTTATTTCCTGAATCTATTTGAATAGAAATTGTCTAACCTGACACATATTTAATTAGCGTAGAATTGGCAAATATCTTCATTTAAATCAGGTAGCGATGACCGTAGCCGAATTAAAAATCAACTCTCACCAGCGTTGGACACTGGAGGATATCCCTTGGCATACCATTCAGAGCGATGCCATGGTCAACCAAGAGGAGCTTTTTAACATCTTGGTGGCAGCCTCATTTATAGAAATTACTACAGATCTCTTTACTCGCAATCTGCTTGAATATTTTAGCGATGATAAAGAAGTAACCCTGTGGTTGGAGCAGCACTGGGAGCATGAGGAACTGCTGCATGGGTATTCGCTCAAACGCTATGTACAGACTGTCTGGCCAGAGTTTGATTGGGAGCGGACTTATCAAGCATTCTTAAGTGAATATTCCAATTACTGTCGGCTGGATTTGTTGGAGCCTACACGCAGTATGGAAATGGCAGCACGCTGCGTGGTGGAAATGGGTACCGCCAGCTATTATACGGCCCTCAGCCGACTGAGTCCCGATCCAGTGCTGAGCATGCTTGCCCACCACATCCGGGAAGATGAGGTGCGTCATTACAAACATTTTTATCATTATTTTCTGCGTTATCGTCAATGTGAAGGCACCAGTCGCACAAGCGTACTAAAGGCACTCTGGCATCGCCTCAAGATGATAGACGGGGAGGATGGCTTGATTGCCATCAAACATGTGTACCTGGCTAGACATCCCGGACATCAGTTTGATAAGCACGTATATAGGGACTTGCGAAAACGTTATCAGCATAAAGTCAGAAGGCATATTCCGCTTGAGATGAGCATCAAGATGCTGATCAAGCCTTTGGGTCTGAGTCCACGGGTTCAGCATGCGGCGGTGCCCATACTGGCGGGCTTGGCACGCCATACAGTCGTTTGAAGCTAAGCCCTAGAAAACCTTGATCGAAAAGATTGTTATTTCTTTTTCTTCTTCACAGCCCCCGCCGTGATTTTTGGTTTTACTTTGCCGGCATGGTGGGGACGTGATATACCGTAGCTCCCCCGCCAGATTTTGCCACGTGCGGTCTTTTTATCACCTTTGCCCATGCCAATCTCCTATTGTCCTGATGAATGTCAAAGTTTCTTCGTAAGCAGGAATTATAACGTAGTGACTGGCTAGTCAGTTTATGGTCAGGTAGATATTTTCCCATGGGCCATATGATCCCGAGCGGACAATGCCCCAACAATCATCCGTATACATAGTTGTTTGCAGCAAGGAATCCTAGCGGTTCGTTCGGGGCGACTTCCCGTGTTATAGCCGGTGTGAACAGGCACGCCGGATGCAGCCCCAGCAACTGAATTTCGTCCGCCTCGATGCGCAATGCGCTGCCCTCGCGCAGGCCTAACACCGGAACTTTTGGATTGGCATGCGCGTATTCCTGCAGGCGTTCGTTGCGTGTTTCGCCCTGATATCTTGGCAGTTGCGCGTCGGTATAGTGCGGGTTTATTTGAAAAGGGACCAGGTTGAGTGCTTCACAGCGCTCCGGCCATACTACCGGCATATCGTTGGTGGTGCAGATGGTGGGGCAGGCTATGTTGGCGCCCGCGCTACAGCCAATATAAGGCATGCCCCCGAACACTCGCTGCCGGATAACGGCCATGAGTTTGTTGGTATACAGCGTGTGCAACAGCTGATAGGTATTGCCGCCACCAACAACCAGAGCCTCGGCCTTGTTGATGGCCAGCACTGGATCACCGAACCTGTGCAAGCCGGTGACATCATAGCCAATGACTGCAAAATTCGCACGTACACGTTCCAGGTAATCATCATAGTTTCTGGATACGCGCGCGTAGGGTACAAACAGCAATGTGCGCGCCCGTGCATTCAGAAAATTGCGCAGATACTCGCGGGCATGCTCAAGGTATTCGGTTCCAGCGGTGCGCGAACTACTCAGCAGTAACAGGCGGCGTTTATCGCGCGTCATGGCGTTTCCATATCCTTGCGTGGGGCTGCGTGAAGCGCCCAGGTGTGTGCTGACGGCTTTTTGTCAAAACTGACAAACTTTGTCAGTCGCACGCCCTGCCAGTCATGCCAACTGGTACCCTAGCTGCACTGTGATCTTATGGATGTGGCCCTAAACAGGGCGCCGCCGGCCGTGGAGGGACGGCCGGCGCGCACCTGATCCCCGTCTCCCCGTATGAATACAAGCAATCCGTGTGCCAATGCATCGTCCAGATCTCAGCTGCAACTCGCGCATGAAGTACTTGTGATTAAACCAAACTGATCGTGAAAAAAAACAGCAGGCTCAAGCGCAAGACCATTTGTGCCGTACACCCGCTGGCGGTGTAAGCATTCAACTATAGTCGGCTGGTGGGTAGCGGGCAGTTACGATACTGTGTATGCACGTGAGCGGAGGAATTCCAAATGAAGCGCATTTGTTTGTATCTGCTGCCAGTATTGCTGTTCTTAGGTGCGACGCTCACACAGGCCGCACCAGCTAGTTCAAATACAGCAATTTCCATTCCAACACCCGCGCCGGTCACTGCCGCACACTTCGATGCCGAGGCGGCAACCGCTGCCTACATCGCACAACTGTCACCTGCAGCCAGAGCGCGTTCTGACGCCTATTTCGAGGGCGGCTATTGGTTGATACTTTGGGATTGCCTGTGGGCTCTGGCGGTGGCTTGGTTGCTGCTCGGTTCCCGGCTCTCGGCAGGCATGCGCAACCTGGCCGAACGCATAACGCGTTTCAGGTGGCTACAGACTGCGCTGTACGCGATCCAGTACATCGTGCTGGTGACGCTATTGACCCTGCCGTGGAATATCTACGAGAACTTCATCCGCGAGCACCAGTATGGCCTGTCAAACCAGAATTTTGGACAGTGGCTGAGCGATCAGTTCAAGGGTCTGATTGTTGCGCTGATCCTTGGCACCATCGCCCTGGTGATCATCTACGCGGTGATCCGCAAGGCCACGCGCACCTGGTGGATGTGGGGCGCGGGTG
>JAJYBN010000140.1 GCA_021779005.1 Pseudomonadota bacterium | reverse complement strand
GCGCCTGTGACTCAGACTTCAACCAACCGTTGGGACTTGCCGCCGCCACGTGCCGACATCAAGTACGGTATCGCCGAGCCGTTGCGTGGCCCGCGCCGTGCTATGCACGCCAGCATGACGCGCGCGCGCAATGAGGTTATGGAATGTACGCTGTTCGATGATGCCGACATCCATAATTGGGCTCCCGGCCAGGACATCACGGTGCGCATCATCCGCGCCATCGTGGCCGGTTGCCGCGCTGAGCCGGAACTCAATGCCTGGTACGACGGCGAGAAACTGGAACGCACCCTGCATGAGCGCGTGGATGTGGCCATGGCGGTGGATACTCCGGACGGACTGATCGTGCCCGTGTTGCGGGATGCGGGCCGCAAGAATGCCCAACAGCTACGCGCCGACCTCAATCGTATCAAGGAAACCACACGCAATCGTACGGTTGCGCCCGCGGACATGAAGGATGCCACCATCACACTTTCCAATTTCGGCATGATGGCTGGACGCTATGCTACACCCGTCGTGGTTCCGCCGCAGGTTGCCATCCTCGGAACCGGCGGTCTGCGCCACGATGTAGTGCCGGTCCTGGGTGGCGTCGAAGTGCACAAACGTGTCCCACTATCCATCACTTTCGACCATCGTTGTATCACCGGCGGTACCGCCTGCCGCTGGCTGGCGGCAGTAATTAACGATCTGCAGAAAGCCCATTAAGCAGTGTGTGACTCACTGTGGGTAATTACGGCGGCTTCGGTCGCCGTTACCGTTATGGAAGCCGATACGTTTAGGCCAATCTAACAAAAAAGCGTTAAAATACACGCAATTAACCCAGCTACACACCAAAGCCCGCGCCACCACCATGCAGCAACGCAAATCCGACTCACGCAAGACCCACCTCGAAAAGATCGTTGCCCTCGCCAATAAAAAAGATACCACACAGATATTTGAAAATTTCCTGCGGCAATATTACGACGCGATCGCCGAAGAAGATCTGCTGGAACGCACGCCACACTACCTGTATGCCGCAGCTCTAGGACACTGGAAATTTGGCCTGAATCGGCCTGCCGGTGAAACCCTAGTCAGGGCTTTCAACCCAGACGCCAAGAAAGATGGCTGGAGCAGTCCACATACCATCATCGAGATGGTGAACGGCGATATGCCTTTCCTGGTGGACTCCACCATCATGACGCTTACTCGACATGGTATCGGGGTACACCTGACCGTGCATCCGATACTTTACCTGCTACGCGACAAGCAGGATGCCATCCTGCGGCTGGATTCGTTTGATGAACAGCATCAAAGCGGCCTAGTGGAATCCTGGATACATTTCGAGGTGGATCACCAGAGCGACGCCGCCACCCTAAAGAGACTGGAGGATGAACTGCGCTCAGTTATGCGCGACGTACGCGCTACGGTGGATGACTGGCACACAATGCGCGAGAAAGTTGGAGAAGTGTGTGCCGCTGTGGACCAGTACCGCACCATACTCGGCGACGAAGAGATCGATGAAGGCCAGCGTTTTCTTGAATGGCTGGCTAATGATCATTTCACTTTCCTGGGATACCGCGAATACGATTTGGTGGAAGAGAAAAACGAGGATCTGCTCCGTATAGTGCCGGAATCCGGCCTCGGCATCCTGCGTGACAGCGGCGCAAAAATCTCCTCCAGTTTCCTGGTGCTGCCCCAGGACGTGCGCAAACGCGCGCGCGCCAGGGAATTCATGATCATAACCAAAGCAAACTCGGTCGCCACCGTACACCGCCCTGGTTATCTGGATTATGTGGGCATAAAACGCTATGACAAGGATGGCAACGTCGATGGCGAATGGCGCTTCCTTGGTCTGTTCACATCCACCGCCTACAGCCGTAGCCCACGTGAAATTCCGGTGTTGTGTCAAAAAGTCGCCGAAGTCATACGCCGCTCGGGACTGCCGGCCGGCAGCCATGATCTCAAAGCCTTGCTGCATATCCTGGAAACCTTCCCACGCGACGAGCTGTTGCAGAGCACGGTTGACGAGCTACTGGAAGCCGGCATGGGCGTGGTGCACCTGCAGGAGCGTCAGCGGGTAAGGCTGTTCATCCGGCGTGACAGTTTCGGACGCTTCTTCTCCTGTCTCGCCTACATCCCACGCGATCGCTACAACAGCCAGGTACGCGCTAAAATTGAAAATATCCTGTTCCATGCGCTAAACGGCAAGAGTGTTGAACGCGAGGTGCATCTGTCTGAATCGGCATTGGCGCGCGTGCATATCATCGTGCGCACTACTCCCTGGAAACTGCCCGAATACGACCGCACCGCTTTGGAACAGGAAATTGCGGTTGCCATACGTACCTGGTCAGACGAGTTGCGAATGGTGCTGATACAGCGGTTTGGCGAAGAACAGGGGCTGAAGCTCTTCACTCGCTACGGCAACCAGTTTCCTGTTGCCTATCAGGAAGATATAAAACCCAAGGCAGCGTCATTTGATATCGAGCGCATGGATACGCTGGGTGGCGAGGATAGCCTGCGCATGAGCCTGTATCGCCCCAAGCATGCACCCGCAGGCTATCTGCGCTTCAAAATCTTCCACCGGGAACAGGAGATCTCCATCTCCGATGCCTTGCCCATGCTGGAAAACATGGGGGTTCGCGTCATGGGCGAACGCCCCTACAAGATCGTGCTACCAGATGAATCCATTATCTGGATCCAGGATTTCGAATTGATCTATGCCGGGACACTAGATATCGAAAAGGTCAGGACCAGCTTTCACGAGCAATTCGCCCGGGTATGGCGCGGTGAAGCTGAAAACGATGGATTCAACCGCCTGGTACTGAACGCAGAGCTTAACTGGCGACAGACCATGTTGCTGCGTGCCTATTGCAAGTACCTGCTACAGACCAGCGTAACTTTCAGCCCGGCCTACATGGAGCACACTCTCGCCAGCAATCCGCAGATCGCGGCGTTGTTGGTACGCTATTTCGAAGCCCGCCATAATCCCAAGGGCGCGAAAGAGCGCGATACACTGATCGCACGTTACACAGATGAGATCGACAAGGCTCTGGAATCGGTTTCCAACCTGGATGATGACCGCATCCTGCGGAGCTTCCTCAACGTGGTGCGCGCCACCATCCGTACCAACTATTTCCAGACTCTCAAAGGCGGAGGACACAAACCCTACCTCTCCTTCAAGTTTGATTCCTCACAGATACCGGAATTACCGCTACCGCGCCCGATGTATGAGATTTGGGTTTATTCGCCACACGTGGAGGCCGTGCACCTGCGTGGTGGCAAAGTGGCGCGTGGAGGTATCCGCTGGTCTGACCGGCGCGAAGATTTCCGTACCGAGGTGCTGGGTCTTATGAAGGCACAGCAGGTGAAGAACACCGTGATCGTACCGGTGGGCTCCAAAGGCGGTTTCTACGTGAAACAACTGCCACGCAGCGACAACCGTGAGATCGTCATGAAGGAAGTGGTGTCCTGCTACCAGACTTTCATGCGCGGTCTGCTGGACCTTACCGACAACATAGTGAAGGATAAGATCGTCCCTCCTGCGCAGGTAGTACGCCGTGACGACGATGATCCCTACCTGGTGGTCGCGGCTGATAAAGGCACGGCTAGTTTTTCCGATATCGCCAATGGCGTATCAGCAGAATACGGTTTCTGGCTGGGTGACGCATTCGCTTCTGGCGGTTCTGCCGGCTTTGATCACAAGAAGATGGGCATCACGGCCAAGGGCGCCTGGGAGTCCGTGAAGCGCCACTTCCGTGAGATGGGTATCGACACCCAGACCACAGAGTTTACAGTGGTTGGCATCGGTGACATGTCCGGCGATGTGTTCGGCAATGGCATGCTACTGTCGCCGCACATTAAACTGTTGGCGGCTTTCGATCACCGTCACATCTTTATCGATCCAAACCCAGAACCAGCAAAAAGTTTCAAGGAACGCCAACGACTGTTCGATCTGGCGCGATCCTCCTGGGCCGATTACGACAGCAAAAAAATCTCTACAGGCGGTGGAGTATTCCCGCGCTCTGCCAAGCTCATCAAGATAAGCCCAGAGGTACGCCAAGCCCTGGGCATAGAAGCTAACCAGCTGACGCCTGCAGAACTCATGCGCGCAATCCTTAAGGCCCCGGTTGACCTCCTATGGAACGGCGGCATCGGCACTTATGTGAAATCCACCCATGAAAGCAATGTGGAAGTCGGTGATCGCAGCAATGACGCAATTCGCATCAACGGCCGCGATCTGCGCTGCAAAGTGGTGGGTGAAGGTGGAAATCTGGGCTGCACCCAGCTGGGTCGCGTGGAATACGCCCTCAATGGCGGCCGCCTCAACACCGACTTCATCGACAATTCGGC
>JAJYBN010000139.1 GCA_021779005.1 Pseudomonadota bacterium | reverse complement strand
AGCTGATCCGGCACCAGTACCAGCATGTCCTCGGTGGTGCGCAACACCACGGGCAGCATGATGATCGCCAGCGCCAGGCCACCGGACCACCCGGAGAAATGCCCGAAGCGTGCCACTACCACGGCGTATATAAACACACCGATTACGATGGAAGGTGCGCTCAGCAGGATATCGTTGACGAAACGGATCACCGATGCGATACGCGAATGCCGGCCGAATTCCGCCAGCCAGGTGGCAGCCAGGATACCAACGGGTGCGCCCACGACCACGCCCACCAGCGTTATCAACAGCGAACCGACGATCGCGTTGGCAACACCCCCGCCGGCTGCCGCCGGTGGCGGCGTATTTTGGGTAAACAGGCTGGTATCGAACCACTGCAGTCCATGACTGACGAGTGTCCAGAGCAGCCAGCCGAGCCAGAAAAGTCCGAAGATAGTCGCCAGTACCGATACGCCAAGATTAAACGCGTTCAGCACACGACGACGTAGATAGCGTGCAGACGTTGCCATCAGCTCTTGCGTCCTTCGCGCGTTCCCATGCGCAACAGCAGCAGTTTAGCTAATCCCAGCACGATGAAGGTGATGAAGAACAAGATTAGTCCCAGGGCAATGAGGGATGAGGTATAGATCGGCCCAACCGCCTCGGTGAATTCATTGGCTAGTGTCGAGGAGATGGTATTGCCCGGCATGAACAGCGAACGGCTGATGTCATGACTGTTACCGATGATGAAGGTCACTGCCATGGTCTCGCCCAGTGCGCGGCCCAGGCCCAGCATGATGCCGCCGACCACGCCGACGCGCGTATAAGGCAGTACTACATTCCAGACGACTTCCCAGGTCGTGCAGCCGACACCATAGGCGGATTCCTTGAGGACTGTGGGCACCAGATCAAACACATCGCGCATCACTGCACTGATGAATGGGATAACCATGATCGCCAGGATCAGGCCGGCGGTGAACACACCGATGCCCATGGGTGGACCCTGGAATAGTGATCCCACCAGCGGCCAGTTGCCGATATGGTCCGTGATCCAGGGCTGCGCGTATTCACTGAATACCGGCGCGAACACGAACAGACCCCACATGCCATAGATGATGCTGGGGATGGCCGCCAGCAATTCGATAGCGGTGCTCACTGGACGACGCAGCCAGGCGGGTGCCAGCTCCGTGATGAACAGCGCGATTCCGAAACTGACCGGTACCGCAATGATCATTGCGATCACCGACGTCACGACCGTGCCATATATCGAGGGAAGTGCGGAGAACTTTACAGCGACCGGATCCCACGCAGTCCCTGAAAAGAAATGCCAGCCAAAGCGATGCAAGGCGGGCCAGGCCTGGACCAGGAGCACCAGCAGGATGCCGGCCATCAACGCCAACACCAGCAGCGCCGCCAGGCGGGTGACGCCACGGAACAGCATGTCGGCAATGGCAGTCCGCCGGCCTGGACTGATTCTGCCGACGAGTGTCGCGTGGGGGGTGCGGCTGTTCAGAGGGTCGGTTCCTATTTAGAGCATTAGTCTTAGCCTCGGGGCACAAATGAGCAGGTCGCTTTGACCATCGGCCTCCTCTCGTATTGAGCTTTTGAAGTGTAGGGGCCAAATATGACAGAAATATGACAGTGTCCCGGTGGGGTCAACGGCATGGAGACAACAGTGGTCACTGCCGCCAGTGCCATCGGTATGCTGCGGCCACAGCCCAAATGCAGCCGCCGCTACCAACCGTCAGAAGATTAGCGGGGTATCGCAGGATTTCGCAGCCATGAGCCACGCCTGCCGCGATATTCGATCCAGATAAGACCCACCGCCAGAAGGTCAAGGCACATAAACCCCAGAAGAATCATTGAATGCGTATGGGTGAAACGGTAAAACTGGTAGCCCACGAAAACCACCAGCAAAACCAATGCAGGCCGGTAAGACCATCTCTGTCCGCGCAACAAACCCGTGACCAACACCATTTTCACGATGCCATTGATCAACAGATAGGCGGTTGCAAAGTTTTTGGTGCTGGTTGACAGATGATATGCAGCATGCCGCAGGTAATTCGCCACCAGGTCGGTCGGGTCTTCGGCTAATTCGGGCGCTGTCAGGAATATGACGAGGTTGGTCAGATCCATCCGACTGGCTAGTAGCACAAGCACGCCACCTACGGTTTCCAGCAAACCATCCAGGCCCTTGGCGGCAACACTGAGTATAAACAGCGAGTGCAGGTATTTTTTGTAGACTGTCCTAATCATTAGCTACACCATTCTCCGGCGCATCTGACTTGCTTGACGATGGGCGGGTGGAATGCCAGCGCAAATACAGGGCCGGGATAAGATTGGTGCTGAGCAGCGAACTCCAGATCACGCCGCCCACGACCACGATTGCGAGCCCCTGTTCCGGCTCGGCGCCACGCCCGAAACCGAGTGCAGTCGGCAGCATACCCAGCACTGCGGTAAGCGTGGTAAGGAGGATCGGCCTAAAACGTACATGCACGGCTTCGCGTACCGCCGCCTCCGGCAACATGCCCTGTCCCTGGTTACGCCGCACCCGGTGCAACAGCACGATGCCGTGGTTGAGACTGACGCCGACAATGGCAAGGAATCCCACCAGCCCGGTGGCATTGAGGCCTACACCGCTCACTGCCAGTGCCAGCGCGCCACCGGTAAAGGCCAGGGGCAATTCTATAAGCAGGATGCCGGCGATAAGCAGCGTATCAAACTGCACCAGCAGAATGATGACGATCAACAGCAGCGCCACACCACCGGCCACCAGCAACGCCAGCGCCATATGCTCCAGTTCCGGGAACAGGCCGCCGAAGGCCAGCCGGTAACCGGCGGGCAATTTCAGACCCTTGAGGGCAGCATCCGCCTCGTGGATGGCACTGCTCAGGGGGCCTAGGGGCGTGGCCAGAATCTCGATGGAGCGGGCGCCATCCAGATGCCGGATCTGGTTCGGCCCCACTACCAAGCGGGGATCCGCCAGCCGCTCCAGGGGAATCCAGCCATGGGGCGTGTGGATGGGCAGATGTCCTAGGCCATCGAGTTTCAAATACGGGGCATCGGCGAGACGTATATACAAGTCCAGGTAATAGTTGCCCTGGGGAATCCGCGCCAGCACCTCGCCATTCAGGGCCGGTGCCAGTTGCGCCATGAGTGCAGCCGGCGTGAGCCCGGCCAGCGACATGGCCGCGGGCCGCGGCTGTATCTGCAACTGTGTGGTGGGGTAGGCATCGCTGTTGAAAATACCCGCCAGCATTTTTACGTGCATCAGCCGTGTACTCACCGCTTCGGAAAGGGTGCGCAAGGTGGCAAGATCGGCACCGTAGAGCTGGATCACGAAGGGCTGGGGTAGTCCTGACAAGCTCTCCCCCAGGCGTTCGATGGTGGGAGTATCAAAACTCTGCTGCACGCCGGGCAGTTGCGCAGCCTTGAGCAAGCGGGCAGCCACCTGATCGAGCCGATTTGGACTCACACCTGGTTTCAACAGCACCTGGATCTCGCCGGCAGAACTCGGCTCGGTATAGGTGGTGCCGCTGGAAGAGCCGATACGCGCCAACACCGCCGCAACATCGGGATCACGGCGAAAACGTGCACCGATCTTATCCACCGCAGTCTGGGTCTCCAGCAACCCGGTTCCCGGCGGCAAGGCGAAGCTGTCCAGCAATACGCCTTCATTGGGCAGCGGCAGGAAATTCACCGGTACAAATACCATGGCCACGATACTCAATACCAGCAAGACCACACACACACTGAGGGCGGATCCGGGCCACCGCAGTGTGACATCCAGCAAACGCCGGTTGTGCCGCTCCAGCCAATCCAGAAACCGTGCACCGGACCCACGCGTTCGCGGCGGCGGTGCACCGCTGTAGGCCAGCAGCAGTGGCAACAGGGTCAGTGATACCAGTAGCGAAGCCAGCAACGCCACACTGATGGCCAGCGCGAACGGCAGGAAAAACAGCCCAGCCAATCCGCCCACAAACAGTAGCGGCAGGAATACCGCCACCGTGGTGAACGTGCCACTGGCATCAGGAGCGGCGATGTCCCTGAGTCCGAGCCACACGCCGTCGAATCCCGGAGTGCCCGACTCCCAGCGGTGGTAGATGCTTTCCAGCACGATGATACCGTCGTCTGCCAGCAGTCCGATGCCCACCGACAGCGCACCGAAAGTCAGCAGGTTGAGCGTCTGATGAAAGAGATAGAGCGCGCCGATACCGAGCAGTAGAGCCAGCGGGATGCTGACTGCCAACACCCACACGCTGCGGTGCAGGCCGAGGATCCAGAACAGCATGCCGATGGCGAGCAGCCCACCCACCAGCAGATTCCAGCCCAGGTCATGACCGATGAGACTCAC
>JAJYBN010000138.1 GCA_021779005.1 Pseudomonadota bacterium | reverse complement strand
GTCCGGTTTGTTACGCGCATCCGGGTTCACCACATCGTTGGCGCCGATGATGAGTGCCACATCGGTGGTGGGAAACTCCGGGTTGATGTCTTCCAGATCCGATATCAGGTCGTAGGGCACGCCGGCTTCCGCCAGCAACACGTTCATGTGGCCCGGCATGCGGCCTGCCACCGGATGGATGGCGAACTTTACGGTGACGCCGCGATTCTGCAGCAGCTGCGTCAGTTCCCAGACCTTGTGCTGGGCTTGGGCCACGGCCATGCCATAGCCGGGCACGATGATCACCTTGTTGGCGTAGGCCATCATCGTACCGGCGTCCGCGGCGTCGAGGGGCTTGAGGCTGCCGGTGATGTCCGCAGCGCTGCCGGTGGCAGTCTCGCCGAAATTGCTGAATAGCACGTTAGCGATGGAACGGTTCATGGCCTTGGCCATGAGCTGGGTCAAGAGCGTGCCGGCCGCGCCCACCACCATGCCGGCGATGATCATGGCGGCGTTGCCGATCACGAAACCTTCGAAGGCCACGGCCAGACCGGTGCAGGCGTTGTACAGGGAGATGACCACCGGCATGTCGGCGCCGCCGATGGGCAGGGTCACGAGGATGCCGAACAGCAAGGCCAGCGCGAAGAACGGAACGACTGCCATCATGGGTGCAGCACCGTGCAGTGCAATGATCCACACACCCAGCGCCAGAGTGGTCAGTAACACCACTGAGTTCACGACCTGCTGGATGCGGTAGCGCAGCGACTTGTTGATGATGCCTTGGAGTTTGGCGAATGCGATGAGGCTGCCGGAGAACGACACCGCGCCGATGATGCCGCCGATGACCGCCAGGCTCACCGGCGCCAGCGTCAGTGCCTGCTCACGGATCAGTTCCTCGGCGGCGATTGCCGCGGCCGCGCCGCCGCCCATGCCGTTGTAGAGCGCCACCATCTGCGGCATGGCGGTCATGGGCACGCGCTTGCCGCTCCACCACGCGGCCACGCCGCCGATGAAGATGGCGACAATGATGAGGAGGTAGTTGTGCATCCCCGGCCACAGGAAGGTGATGAGTCCGGCGATCAGCATGCCGACGCCCGCCCAGACGATGCCGGTCTTGGCGCCCTTGGGCGAGCTCATGCGTTTCAAGCCGATGATGAACAGCAGCGCGGCGATGAAATAGGTGGCCTGGATTAGATCGTCGGTGATAGTGGGTGATAGGAAAGTATTCATGCGTGGCTTTCCGGTTTCTTTTTCTCGCTGGTCTTGAACATGGCCAGCATGCGCTCGGTGGACACGTAACCGCCTACCACGTTGCCAGCAGCCAGCAGCACGCCGATGAACCCGATGACCTGTTCTGCCAGGTTATGGGCATCGCCCAGGGCCACCATGGCGCCCACCAGCACGATGCCGTGCACGAAATTGGAACCGGACATGAGCGGCGTATGCAGGATCACCGGTACCCGCGAGATCACTTCGTAGCCGGTGAAGGCCGCGAGCATGAAGATGTACAAGGCGATGAATCCATCGATCATGGTTGCATCCCGATTAAGCGTTTAACAGTCTCAGCGCGGCTTCATGTTTGACCACGCCATCATGGGTGAGCACACTCTTGGCATACACTTCGTCATTCCAGTCGATCGTGAGCTTGCCATCCTTGACCAGCGGCGAGAAGAAGTTCAGCAGATTGCGGGCATACATGTCGCTGGAATGTTCCGCCAGCAAACTCGGCAGATTGGTGGGACCACTGATGAGCACGTGGCCGTGCTGGAGGTCTTCGCCGGGCTTGGTCAGCTCGCAGTTACCGCCGGATTCCGCCGCCAGGTCCAGGATCACGGCGCCCGGTTTCATGGCTTCCACCATGCTGCGGGTGATGATGCGCGGTGCCGGACGACCGGGGATGGCGGCGGTGGTGATGACGGCGTCCGCCTGGGCTACATGTTTCGCCAGAATCTCCTGCTGTTTGTTTTTTTCTTCGCTGGTGAGTTCGCGTGCGTAACCACCGCTGCCTTCGGCCGACACACCGGTATCCACGAACTTGGCGCCTAGGGATTCCACCTGTTCACGCGCCGCCGCGCGCACGTCGTAACCTTCCAGTATGGCACCGAGCCTGCGTGCGGTGGCGATAGCCTGCAGGCCAGCTACGCCCGCGCCGATCACCAGCACTTTCGCCGGACGGATGGTGCCGGCAGCCGTGGTCAGCATGGGAAAGAAGCGCCCGAGTTTGCCGGCGGCCAGCAACGCGGCTTCATAGCCGGCAGCCGCGGCCTGGGATGACAGCGCATCCATGCTCTGGGCACGTGAGATGCGTGGCACCAGTTCCATGGCGAAGCTGGTGACTTTACGATCGCGTAAGGCTTTGACGGTTTCTATATTACTGTACGGATTCAGCAGCCCGATGAGGATCGAACCGGCGCGCATGTGAGTGACATCGGCAGCCACGGGCGCCTGCACCTTGAAAACTACATCGGCATTGGCTGCGCCATCGACGGTATTGACGAAGCGCGCATTCGCAAATGATTGATCCGGAAAGCCCGCCGACACGCCGGCTCCGCTTTCCATGGAAAGCTCCACATCCAGGGTCTTGAGTTTGGCGGCCACCATTGGAGAGATGGCCACCCGCCGTTCGCCGCTAGCCTGTTCTTTGGGTACGAAAAGCTTGATGGCCATATTGTTATTCGGATGTGGTTATAAGCCGTCGTGCCACGCCTGGCGTGGCCTGGCGGATACCTGGGGCTGCGCACATTTTAAGCGCGGGACCCGTTTTTTACCACTGTTTATTAGTGGAAAACACCTAACCCGAAAGGCTTAGCGTTGCTTTTTAAGATGAATTCTGCAATAACATCCGCCCCTTTAAGATGCATTATGGCTGCTGTCGTGTACGAGCTTTCTCAAGAAGTATTGCGCACCGATGCGGCGGGCATGCCGCTCGAGTGGATCGGTTACGAGGACGCGGTCAAGCTGTATTACCTCGAACAGGTCGCCTATAGTTGCGGCACGCTCCTGTACCGCCTGCACGGTGGCATCTGCGCCAAGACCGGTCAGCAGAGTACGGTCGATGTCAATTCCATCATCGCCACCTATGGCAACAATCACGCACTCGCCAAGGCGCGCGAGCATTACGTGCCGCCGCTCAACAACCATACCCTGTTCAAGCGCGACGCCAATCTGTGCATGTACTGCGGCCAGCGTTTCTCGGTGCGTGAACTGTCGCGCGAACACGTGACACCACTGAGCCGCGGTGGCACTGATACCTGGAACAACGTGGTCGCGGCCTGCAAGCGCTGCAACAACCACAAGGCCGGGCGCACGCCGGAAGAATCAGGCCTGCAGCTGCTGGCGGTGCCGTTCACGCCCAACCATGCCGAATACATCTTCCTGAAAGGCCGCCGTATCCTGGCTGACCAGATGGAATTCCTGCTGGCGCATTTCCCCCGGACTAGCCCCCTGCATAAACGCATCTCGCAAATGCTCGCCTGAATACGGTCCGCGACGCATCAGTTGCGCGGATTTTGTTCGAATTCGTTTAGATCTACACTCATAGTGACAATCTCTTTCTCCAACCAGGAGCAGATGATTGCATTCTCAATCTGGATTCCGGTCATATGCGCCTATGAGTGCCAGTCGCTCCAGCATCGAACATCTCTTGCGTGAAGCTAGCAAGGATGATGGCTGCAGGTGGCAATCACTGGGCCGGGGTGTAGGCGGTTGCAGCTGGCAGGTTACCTGCGGCGATCACATCTGGTTCGTGAAGACCCAAGCGGATGCGCTGGACATGTTCAGCGCGGAAGCCGAGGGACTGAGGGCGCTCGCCGACGTCGGCGCCGTGCGGGTGCCGAGTGTAGTAGCCGCGGATGAGCAGAATGGCGAAGCCTTCTTGATCATGGAATGGCTGGAGTTGGGGCGTAAAACTGACCAAGCTGCGGCGCGTCTGGGTAAGGCATTGGCACATCAGCATCAATGTTTGGGCGCGCACTATGGCTGGCGGCGCAACAACTTCATCGGCGTCACGCCGCAATTCAATACATCCTCTGACAACTGGGTAAATTTTTTCGGTGACCACCGCTTGGGTTTTCAGCTAAGACTGGCAGCGGAAAATGGTTTCCGTGGAGAATTGCAGGCGCAGGGCGCAAGGCTACTGGAAAGGTTGCCGGCATTTTTTAAGGGCTATATCCCCAAGCCTTCGCTGCTGCATGGTGATCTCTGGAGCGGCAACTGGGGTGTATCGGAAAGCGGAGAGCCGCTGATCTTCGATCCGGCGGTCTATCATGGCGATCGGGAAGCGGACCTGGCCATGACGGAACTGTTCGGCGGATTCCCGACGGAATTTTATTTAGCCTATAACGCCGTATGGCCCG
>JAJYBN010000137.1 GCA_021779005.1 Pseudomonadota bacterium | reverse complement strand
TCAAAAAGTTGGCCGCACAGGCAAAATGACTCGTTTTCCCTGTAACCATAAGCACTTATCCTATGCCTGTGGTTACGAAACGCCCTAATTACCTAATATTTTCCTGAAACTGTCTACGGATCCAGATTTCCAATGAACAATCCCCTGCTTTTACAGGACGGCCTGCCGCTGTTTTCCCAGATCTGCGCCGAGCATATCGAGCCGGCCGTGGACGCTATACTCGCGGAGAATCGTGCGACGCTCGCCAAAATCACCGCCATCGACAACCCTAGCTGGGAGAATTTCGTCGAATCTTTGGAAACCCTGGATGAACGCCTGCACCGCGCCTGGTCGCCAGCCACGCATCTGAATGCGGTGATGAATTCACCCGCTATACGCGCGGCTTACAACGCCTGTCTGCCAAAGATCAGCGATTACGCCACCGAACTGGATCAAAATGGACGGCTGCAACGCGGTTATTCCATGTTGAAATCCGGCCCTGAATGGCAGACCTACAACGCCGCACAGCGCAAACTCGTCGAAGATGCGCTGCGGGATTTTCGCCTGGCGGGCGTGGATCTGCCGTCCAAAAAGAAGACCCGCTTCCGTGAAATCATGCAGGAACTCTCGAAACTGCAGGCCAAGTTCGAAGAGAACCTGCTGGATGCAACCCAGGGATGGTTCAAGCAGGTGACTGTAGAAAATAGCCTGCAGGGCATCCCTGAGAATGCGCTGGCGCGTGCCCGGCACGAAGCCCAATTCCGTGGGCTGGAAGGGCATGTGTTCACGCTGGACTACCCCAGCTATTCGACGGTCATCACGTATGCGGACGACCGCGCGCTGCGCGAACAGTTGTACCAGGCCTACACCACCCGCGCCTCGGACCAGGGACCGAATGCCGGGCGCTGGGACAACAGCCAGGCCATGCAGGAAATCCTGAGACTCCGGCATGAAGCCGCGGTGCTCACAGGTTTCAAGAATTTCGCCGAATACTCACTGGCGACAAAAATGGTACGCAGTCCAGAGGAAGTCATCGCCTTCCTCAACGACCTGGTAAGCCGATGCCAGCCGGCCGGCCGAAGCGATTTGCAGGAATTACAGCGCTATGCCCGCGAGCGGGACGGTCTCGAGAATCTGGCGGCCTGGGACATGGGTTATTACTCAGAGAAACTCCGGGAAGCGCGCTACGCCATCACCGATGAAACCCTGCGTCCGTACTTCCCGCTGGAGAAGGTGCGCGCCGGGCTGTTTGAGGTCATGCACAGACTCTATGGCATCACGCTCACACAAGCGGCCAGCGCAGAGGTATGGCACCCGGATGTCGGGCTGTATGAAATCCATGATCAAGCCGGCGGCCTGCAGGGCCGCTTGTATCTAGATCTGTACGCGCGCAAGCACAAGCGCAGTGGCGCATGGATGGATGATGCCTTGAGCCGCCGGCGTACTGCACAGGGAGTACAGATTCCGGCGGCCTATCTCACCTGTAATTTTCCGCCGCCCATCGGTGAAACGCCCTCGCTGCTCAGCCACGATGAAGTCCTGACCTTATTTCATGAATTCGGCCACTGCCTGCACCATCTGCTGACCCAGGTGGATTATCCGGCGGTCGCCGGCATCAACGGCGTGGCCTGGGATGCGGTCGAGTTGCCGAGTCAGTTCCATGAGAACTTCGCCTGGACCCGGGAAGGTCTGGCACTGGTCTCAAGTCATTACCAGACCGGCGAGCCGCTGCCGGACGCGCTGTACCGAAAGCTGCTGGCCGCGCGTCATTTCCATACCGCCCTCGCCCTGCTTCGGCAGCTGGAGTTCGGCCTGTTCGATTTTAACCTGCACCTACGTGCCGATAAGCGTATCAGCGATGATTTCATCACCTCGACACTCGCTGAAATACGCCGCCAAGTGAGCGTCGTCCCGGTGCCGGATTGGAACCGATTCGCCCACAGTTTCTCGCACATCTTCGCCGGCGGTTATGCAGCCGGCTATTACAGCTATCTATGGGCTGAAGTTCTGGCCGCGGATGCTTACTCCGCCTTCGAAGAAACCGACGTGTTCAACCGTGTCACCGGCAAACGTTTTCGGGATACTATCCTGGGCCAGGGCGGCAGCCGCGAGGCCATGGAACTGTTCGTGGCATTCCGCGGCCGCCAGCCGACTCTGGATGCCTTCCTGCGAGTGAACGGTATCGCTGCTTGAAAATTGCCACCTGGAACATAAACTCTCTGCGCGTGCGACTGGCACACGTGCTGCGCTGGCTTGATGCCAACCATCCCGATGTATTAGCACTGCAGGAAACGAAAACCGAGGACCGTAATTTTCCAGTAGTGGAATTCGAAGCTGTGGGATATTCAGCCGCATTCTGCGGTCAACCCACATATAACGGTGTGGCGCTACTGTCGCCTCTGACCATGGAGGTATTTGCAACCGCATTGCCGGATTACCATGATGCCCAGAAACGCGTGCTGGGTGCGTCCATCGGCGGCTTGGCGGTACTTAACCTGTACGTGCCGAACGGCCAAAGCATCGACTCCGACAAATACCACTACAAGCTCGGGTGGCTGGCACAGCTGAACCAGTGGGTTGCCACACTCCTGAAAAAACATTCGCAACTTGTGATACTCGGTGATTTTAATATCGCACCCGAGGACCGCGATGTGTACGATCCACAGGCGTGGGCCGGACAAGTGCTGGTGAGTGAACCGGAGCGCGCCGCCTTCCGGAAGCTCCTGCAGATTGGTCTCAAGGACAGCTTCCGGCTGTTCCAGCAGATGGGCGGACACTACAGCTGGTGGGATTACCGCGCAGCGGCTTTTCGCCGCAACCAGGGTCTGCGCATCGATCACATCCTGCTGTCACCAGCCCTCGCAGATCTCAGCCGTGCTATTGTCATCGACCGCGAACCACGCGGCTGGGAACGGCCTTCGGACCACACGCCCGTGATGGTTGAACTCGGCGTCTAAACGGCTACGTGGCAACATGCCACTCATCAGCGGTAGACTTTGACAACCATCGATAGCTTATAAGCACTATCCGAAATGCGATACGAGCCGTACACACAGCGGCAAGGAATATTCCGGTGAGTCTCCCTTTCGACACACAGCACTCAGGCTTGGGTACCGCATCCAACATGCAATGCTTGGGGCATTATATCGGCGGCAACCATCTGTTCCAGAAAGACGGCCGCAATGGACCGGTCTATGAACCTGCTAGCGGGCAACAGGTCGCGCAGCTAAATTTTGCTGGCCAATCTGAGGTAAATGCCGCGATACATGCTGCAGTTACAGCCTTCCCTGCCTGGGCAGAATTGCCGCCGCCGCAGCGTGCGCGCGTATTGTTCAAGTATAGGGATCTGCTGGAAAGGGAACATGACTCTCTCGCTGAACTCATCACGCGCGAACATGGCAAGACCTTGGCGGATGCCTATGGTGAATTGCAGCGTGGTATTGAAGTGGTCGAATTCGCCTGCGGTATACCCCATCTTCTCAAGGGTGAATATTCTGACCATGTCTCCAACGGCGTAGATAGCTGGTCGCTGCGCCAGCCACTGGGAGTGTGCCTGGGTATTACCCCATTCAATTTCCCGGCCATGGTGCCTATGTGGATGTACCCGATCGCCATCGCCTGCGGCAATTCTTTCATACTCAAACCATCCGAAAAGGACCCCTCCTGCCCGTTACGCATGGCCGAACTTTTCAGCGAAGCTGGCCTGCCAGCCGGCGTCTTCAATGTGGTGAACGGCGATAGACAAACAGTCGATGCATTGCTCACGGATGAGCGCGTGGTGGCGGTGAGCTTCGTAGGCTCGACACCTGTAGCCGAGCGCATATACACGGAAGCCAGCCGCCGCGGCAAGCGGGCTCAGGCGCTAGGCGGCGCCAAGAATCATCTGGTAGTGATGCCCGATGCGGATGTCGCGCATGCGGCTGATGCACTCATCGGCTCGGCCTATGGCTCGGCCGGTGAACGCTGCATGGCAATATCGGTCGCGGTGGCGGTGGGTGACGCTGCTGATCCACTGGTGACGGCGCTGACGGAGAAAGCGCGCGCACTACGCGTCGGTCCAGGCACGCAGGCGAGCGTGGACATGGGGCCGCTGGTCACTACCGACCATCGAGCGCTTGAACAGGGATTAGCCATGTGGTGGTGGGTTCAAACCTGGTTCCATGGGGTGTGGTCTCTGGCTTGTTTGGCATCATTTTCGGATTTCTCTGGCGTGAAAATTCCCTTCGGAGTGTTCTTGCCTTCGGTCCCAAACCTGGACGCTTTGCAGACACATCAGAATCGCTGCAAAGCCTCCGGGAACGAATGCAGGCAATTCAAAGGGAAGTGTCGCGCAGGGAGCGCGAGCTGATCAAGTCAG
>JAJYBN010000136.1 GCA_021779005.1 Pseudomonadota bacterium | reverse complement strand
CCGTCCGGGTTCTTGACCGTGCTGAACACGGCCTTCTGCGTACCCTGTAGATCCCACAGCACATTCGGCATGGAGACCTTGGGGAATACTACGTTATTGGCCCCGGTCGCTGATTTCGGATCGAGGTAAAAGGATTTGAGATAAGTATAGATCCAATCGGCACCACGGCTGCGGGATTCCAGTGACAGGTCTGGTGGTGCGATCCCGAACCAGCGCTGCGCATCCGTCGGCGACATGGCACTCACCATGGTATCGGTGACTTTGCCGCCGGTGAATATCAGATAGCTTTCCAGCTGGGCATCATTCAGCCCCAGGTCATGGCCGACGCTGTTGTAACGCACATATTGGGCTGAGTGACAGCCCATGCAATAGTTCACGAAGTACTTGGCGCCGCGCTGCAACGAGGCGGTGTTGCCAAGATCGACACTGGCGGATTCCAGCTTTACGCCTTCGTCCTGGGCGTAGGCAAAGCCCGGCAGTAACACCAGCAAGAGCGCGCAGATGATGGTCTTCATTTCATCGTCACCCTATCAGGAACTGGCTTGGGTTCGACCAGCTTCGGGTAAAAAGCCGGCAGTAGCAGGAAGATCAGACTGTACGCCAACGGGATCAGCCAGGAATACAGCTTAAGCGCAGCCGCACTGGAAACCCAGCTGATGGCATCCAGGCCGGTGATCACAAACATGACGATCAAAAATGCGATCAGCATGTACAGGCGCGAGCGTTGCTTGGAATATACCCACGAGACCACGAAGAACAGGAAATAAAGTTCCGAAAAGCGCTGGCCGATCTCGGCCCAGAAAGGCGTGGCCAGTTGCATGCCGATAAAGCCCAGCACCACGAAGGTGAGGGCGAACAGCATCAGCAGACCGCCATACAACAGGCCGCGATAGCGAATGGATTTCACCGGGTGGCGATCGATCCACGGCAGTACGAACAGGATGACGATGGCCATCAGCAAGGCCAGGGCACCGAGTCCTTTGTTTGGTATCGACCTGAGGATCGCGTAGTAGGGTCCGAAATACCACAGTGGATGTATGTCCGAGGGCGTCTTGAGAGCATTGGCCGGCTCGAAGTTGGCCGGCTCCAGAAACAGCCCATGCACGCCGGGCGCGAAGAAGATGATGGCAGCGAATATCGCGACGAACAGGATCACGCCGCAGATGTCCTTGATGGTGTAGTACGGGTGGAACGGGATGCCGTCGAGTGGATGGCCATCCGCTCCCTTGCGCTTCTTGATCTCCACGCCATCCGGGTTGTTGGAGCCCACCTCGTGCAGCGCGATCAGATGAAACACCACCAGGCCCAGCAGCACCAGCGGCACCGCCGCCACGTGCAGCGCGAAGAACCGGTTGAGGGTGATATCGGAGATGTAGAAGTCGCCGCGAATCCATTGTTCCAGGCCGTTGCCGATGCCGGGAATCGCACCGAACAGCGAGATGATCACGTTCGCGCCCCAGTAGGACATCTGGCCCCAGGGCAACAGATAGCCCATGAAGGCCTCGGCCATCAGCGCCAGGTAGATCAGCATGCCAAAGATCCACAGCAGTTCCCGCGGCTTCTTGTAGGAACCGTACATGACACCACGGAACATGTGCAGGTAGACCACGATGAAGAACATCGAGGCGCCGACCGAGTGCATGTAACGGATCAGCCAGCCCCAGTTCACATCCCGCATGATGTACTCCACCGAAGCGAAAGCGGCATCGGCGGCGGGCTTGTAGTTCATGGCCAGGAAGATGCCGGTGATGAGCTGGTTCACCAGGATCAGCAGGGCGATGGAACCGAAGAAATACCAGAAATTGAAGTTCTTGGGCGCATAGTACTGGGCGACCTGGTCGTTCCAGAGCTTGGTCATGGGAAAACGTGCATCGATCCAGTCGCGCAGACGGTGCAACCAGTTGCCGGTGACGTCCAGGTAGTCGCGTTTTTCTTGTTCGGTGCCCATCAGGCGAGCCTCCCCGGGTTCTCAACGACAACGTACTGCATACACGTATTTATATAAGGCATGGTTACCATACCAGCGGCTCAGTCCAAGTGGATTTGGAGCCCTTGGGGTCCTCACCGATGCGGATGACCTGGTCGCTAGCATAGTAATACCTTGGTACCGGGAGATTGAGCGGCGCCGGCACATTCTTGAACACGCGTCCGGCCAAATCATATTTGGAGCCGTGGCATGGGCAGAAAAATCCACCTGGCCAGGTGGGACCGACACTCGGATCACCGGGTTGCGGCACATATAAAGGTGAACAGCCCAGATGGGTGCAGATCCCGATCACCACGAATAGCTCCGGTTTGATGGAGCGCCACTCGTTCTTGGCATATGCAGGCTGCTGCGGCTCATCGGAATCGGGATCGCGCAGCAGCGCGTCATTCTTGGGAAGCTCATTGAGCGCTGTCTGGGGACGTTGCACCACCCACGCGGGTTTGCCGCGCCATTTCGCCTTGATCATCCCGCCTGGCTCAATTTTACTGATATCGATATCCACCGGGCCGCCGAGGCTCTTGGCGCGGGCACTGGGCTCCATGGAAGACACGAACGGCACGGCCGCCATGACCACGCCCACAGAACCTACGACCACGGTGGCCACGGTGAGGAAGTGACGTTTGCTCGTGTCTATTTCTTCGCTCATTCACCCCTCTCCTGACAATCGAGAACCGCTGCTCACAGGCCCATGGGTCTGTACAAGGCGATAAACTTAGGCGGAAGACTGCAAAAAGGACCGCGCATTATACACAGCGACTTCACGGCCCCGCCACTGTCCCCCCTGTCTCTGACACGCCGCGCGCCCGCATGCTAGCGTATGCGCATGCGAATCCTGATACGCGGTGTGCTATTCCTGCTGCAGGCGGTGGTGGTGGGCCTAGCCATCGCCTTCGTGCTGGTCTATCTCCATCCGGGCTGGCTGATGAGCGGCAACACCCCGGCCCCGGTAGCTTCCTATGCCCGCGCCGTGGATGCTTCCTCATCCTCGGTCGTCAATGTACACAGTGCGCGGCGCACCGATATCCCCGGACCGTTCAGCAACGACCCGTTCTGGCGGCGTTATTTCAGCAATCCCTACGGTACACCGCGGGAACGCATGCAAAACAGTCTGGGCTCAGGGGTAATCGTCAGCACCGACGGTTACATACTCACGAATTACCACGTCATCAGTGGCGCGGATGCCATCCAGGTGGGTCTCTCGGATGGCCGCACCGCAGTGGCCAAGGTCGTAGGCGCCGATCCGGACACCGACTTGGCCCTGCTCAGGATCAGCTTGCCGGATCTGAAACCCATCGACATGGGGCGCTCCGATAACCTGCACGTGGGTGACGTGGTGCTGGCCATCGGCGATCCCTATGGGGTGGGCCAGACCGTGACCCTGGGTATCGTGAGTGCCCTCGGCCGCAGTCAGCTGGGCCTGAGTACCTTCGAGAATTTCATCCAGACCGATGCCGCCATCAATCCGGGCAATTCCGGTGGTGCGCTGGTGGATGCCCGCGGCCGGCTGGTGGGTATCAATACTGCCCTGTACTCACCCAGCGGCGGTTCCAACGGCATCGGCTTCGCCATCCCGGTAAACCTGGCGCGCGGCGTGATGCAGCAGCTGATAGCCTACGGCCATGTGCGCCGCGGTTACCTGGGGGTGGAACCCCAGGACATCACGCCGCAGCTGGCGCGTGCCTTCCAATTGAAGACCACCGAGGGTTTCATCATCACCAGTGTCGCCAAAGGCGGCCCCGGCAGTGACGCCGGTCTCATGGCTGGTGACGTGATCACTAGCATCGATGGTACCCCGGTACGCAACAGCAGCGACGCACTCAACCGCATCGCCGGCAAACCGCCCGGCACCCTGCTGACATTGGGCGGCGTACGTCAGGGAAAATCATTCAGTGTGCAGGTGAAAGTGACTGAGCGGCCGGTGCAGAGCAGTCGTTGAAGACAGCACAAACCTGACCGCAAGGTTTGCCTTTCAGGCCGGTATTCGGCGGATCTTTGCACCCAGTTGTCCCAGCTTCTCCTCGATGGTCTCGTAGCCGCGGTCGATGTGGTAGATGCGCTCCACCACGGTCTCGCCCTGGGCTACCAGGCCTGCCAAAACCAGGCTCGCGGACGCGCGCAAGTCGGTGGCCATGACCGGCGCGCCAGTAAGATGCTCGACACCCTGGCTGATGGCAGTGTTGCCTTCCAGCTTCACGTCCGCGCCCCTGCGCTGCATCTCCAAGACGTGCATGAAGCGGTTCTCGAACACGGTCTCGGTGATGGTGCCGATTCCTTTGGCGACCACATTCAGGGCCGTGAACTGCGCCTGCATATCGGTGGGGAATGCCGGAAGCGGCTCGGTCCGCACATCCACTGCAG
>JAJYBN010000135.1 GCA_021779005.1 Pseudomonadota bacterium | reverse complement strand
ATCTCGAGGTGGCTTCCACTACGGTCTGTCCCGGTTTGAGAGCACCACTCCTTTCTGCATCGAGGATGATGGCGAGCGCCAGCCTGTCTTTGACTGAGGAGGCTGGATTGAAGGCCTCCACTTTCACATAGATTTGTACATGTCTGGGCGGGATGCGGTGCAGTCGCACCACGGGTGTGCGTCCGATGGTATCGAGGATGCTTTCGTAGATCATGTGGCAAGACTCCTTATGATTGACTGTACGACCATTGGCATTTTAAAGAAATGCTAGTGAGCAGAGCCAGCACGCTTTCGGCGATCAGGACTCATCGGGCCGTGGGGTATTTACCGAGCAGTCTCTCGAGGACAAAGCCGCAGAGCATGCTTGCCGCCACGGCGATCCCAAGAATCCAGACCCATCCATAGAAGCCCAGCGGTAAAACCTGCACGCCGTAGAGCAGGGAAGCGAGCGCGGCCAGCAGGTAGATCGGTCCGGTGTACACACAGAAGCGCCGACCGCATCGCCGGACATTTTCCAGGCAACCCAGGCCAGCCAGGCTGAAACCGATGGTCCACAGCACCGTACGGGTCGCACCATCGATAAAACAGCCAATCAGTATCAGCACCCACGGCAGCCAGAACAGCAGGCGCGTCTGGGGTGAGGCCAGTAGATCTCTTTGATGGGAACCGGAGGTTTCAGTGATGCGATCAGATTGCATGGCTGGCTAGCGTATAGTGTTGTGAAATTTGACAGCGGCAGCCCCGATTGTGTTCAGTCCACCGGCTCCAGCCAGCCACGCGTGTCCGGCGTGCGGCCCTCAAACAATCCGAAGAACAGCTGCTGCAGCTTGCGGGTGAGCGGTCCTGGATTGCCATCGCCTACGGGTTTGCCATCCACCGTACGGATAGGTGTGATCTCGGCAGCTGTCCCGCACATGAACACCTCATCCGCGAGATAAAGATATTCGCGTGGCAGCTCGCGTTCCACAACCTTGATGCCGGTATCGCCTGCAAGCTTGATGAGCGTATCGCGGGTGATGCCGTTGAGGATCGCAGCGCTCGCGGGCGTGGTATGCAGCGCACCATCGAACACCAGAAACAGATTCTCGCCAGCACCCTCGCTGAGCAAACCATTGCTGGCGAGCGCGATGCCCTCACCGAACCCCAGGCGCCGTGCTTCGCGGGCGATGAGCTGGCCGGAAAGATAGTTACCGCCGGCTTTGGCGCCCATGGGCAGAGTATTCGGTGCCGGACGTTGCCAGGACGACACGCAGGCATCGATGCCATTCTCGACGGCGTCATTGCCGAGATAGCTGCCCAGCTCCCAGGCGCCCACCGCCACATCGGTGAGCGTCTCCGCGCTCAGGCTCAGGCCTTTGCTGGCGCCGCGAAACGCAATCGGCCGGACGTAAGCTCTCCTGAGGCCGTTGAGACGCACCACTTCGCGGCAGGCGCTGGACAGCGTCGCCTGATCGTAGGGCATGGACATGGTGTAGATCTTGGCGGAATTGAACAGGCGTTTGAGATGATCCGTGAGCCGGAAGATCACCACGCCTTTTGGTGTCGGATAGCTGCGGATGCCCTCGAATATCGATGAACCATAGTGCAAGGCATGCGCCATGACATGCACGGTGGCCTCCGCCCAGGGTTTGATCTTGCCGTTATGCCAGATATGCGCAGGGTATTGGGTTGCCACGCTTCGTTTCCGATCGGGAATGAGGGTGCCGGATGACTCAGGTCGACTCCGGTTGCGCCTATTGTAGCTTTTAACCGGCACCATGGCGCGCCAGCGCCCGATATCCAGCGTTCGAGCGCACCAATGGACGTGCTTGATTACAGGAACATATCCCTGAATACATTCCAGCGTGTCACGCTGTGGGCATCACGCGAGATCCTGGAAGCAGGCAGGCTCAGTACAGGCTTGATGGGCACTGGATGGGGTTTTGCATGATGCAGTATCCGGCTCGTGGTGGTCATTACCTGCATTACGTCGCTTACCGCACTCACGGCTGTAGCGACAGCCTGCGATGCGTCGCGAGTACAATCCTGACGGTGTGTCCAACGTCTGCGCCGGGCACTTTTTTCAAGCATCCTCTCGATCTGGCGGCTCGGTTCTGAAGTCTTGAGCAGCATAATGGTCTCTCTCCGTTCCTTGATGGTGCAGACGATAGCTGTCTGCCATTACGCGGGTATGACAAATTAATGGCCGATCCATGAAGTAAGGCGGGCCATGGCTACCGATAAGCGCGCATAAGATGCCGATGACCGGTAAGTCTGGGCCCAGAGCCGTCAACTAAAATTACGGATATGCAGATACTAAAATTGATGGATTGTAGCCATTTCTAACAGGTAGTATTTCTGCGCATCTATCGTATAGACGGGGTGGGGGAAGATCGTGTTATGCAACCATAAGCCTGTCTTGGGCCAAAAGAGTTAGGCCATCAAAACCTGCCAATGGATGGCGACCTGTACTATGCGCACAAAGGCCCTGGGAAGTGCCAGAGCGTATGAATATTAGTCGTCAGCAGCGTGTTGCCATCTTTTTATGCTGTCTTGGAAGCGAATGGTTTATCATTGGCCCGGCTGTATAACCACAGTTTCGCGGCCGAGTAAGGAAATATATGGCCAAGCCTGACGAACGTCGAAAATACGCCCGCCTGCGCAGAGAGGAGAAGGCCGTCATCCGCAGGCTTAATGGCCAGGATGAAGAGGAGATCACGACTGCGATATATTGCAAGACGGTGGATGTCTCCGCCGCCGGCATGCAGGTGCGGCTCAAACCCGAACTGAAACCCGGTGAGCCGGTGGATATCATCATCAACATGGAAGGTTACAGTGGGACATTCCATCTGCTGGGTGCTACTAAGTGGTGCCGGCACCTGCAGGGCGAAGAAGAATGTCTTGCGGGCATCGAATTGATGGACGCTGAACGCAGCGATTTTATCAGCTGGCGACAGGTATTTAACTGATACACTAGCAGTACGTCAGCCAGTGTTCATCGTGCAAATATTAATGGAGATCAATTCGATGTGGAAATTCAACCGGATTTTGCTTTTCGGTACTTGCGCCATGCTTCTCGCTGCTTGCGCAGGCTGGCAGCCAGGCGCCTCCCAGGCAGATACCATGACCCCGCAGGTGAACGCGGCGGTAGTAAAATTTAAAGCCAAGGACCCGAGCCTTGAACGCTTCTTTCGGGATGCCTACGGGTATGCCGTGTTTCCATCAGTCGGCAAGGGTGGTTTCTGGATCGGCGGCGCATACGGTAACGGTGAAGTCTATGAACAGGGGCGTCTGGTCGGCGTGACCAGCATCGCCCTGGTCACCGTCGGTCCGCAGATCGGCGGTCAGGCGTACAGCGAGATTATCTTCTTCCGCGACAAGCAGGCGCTGGATACATTCAAGGCCGGCAACTACACCTTCAACGCGCAAGTCTCAGCGGTCGCGGCCACAGCCGGCGCTGCCGCGAATGCCGACTACAGCAACGGTGTGGCGGTGTTCACGCTGGTGGAGGGCGGACTCATGGCCGAAGCCACGGTCGGCGGCCAAAAGTTTTCGTTTACGCCTCTGAAGTAAATCGCAGTTTCATCGCTCGCAAAATAGAAGCCCCTCTACATTAAGAGGGGCTTTTTCGTCTCGCGGCGGTCTGTCTCAATACCGATAGTGATCCGGCTTAAATGGCCCATCCACTCCTATACTCAGGTACTTGGCCTGCTTGGGTGTTAGCCTGGTGAGGTGCGCATGCAGGCGCTCCAGATGCAGATGCGCGACTTTCTCGTCCAGGTGTTTGGGCAGCACATACACTTTCTTCTGATACTTGGCGCCGTGCACGAACAGCTCGATCTGCGCCAGTACTTGGTTGGTGAAGGAGTTGGACATCACGAAACTGGGATGCCCGGTGGCGCAGCCCAGGTTCACCAGCCGGCCTTCCGCCAGCACGATGATGCGGTGGCCATCCGGGAAGATCACATGGTCTACCTGTGGCTTGATGTTCTCCCATTGGTATCTGCGCAGCGAGGCGATGTCGATCTCGGAATCGAAGTGCCCGATGTTGCAAACGATGGCGTTGTGCTTCATCTTCAGCATGTGGTCGTGGGTGATCACGTCCAGGTTGCCGGTGGCGGTCACGAAGATGTCGGCCTTGTCGCAGGCTTCATCCATGGTCACTACCCGGTAGCCTTCCATGCCCGCCTGCAGCGCGCAGATAGGATCGATCTCGGTGACCCAGACGGTGGCGCCGAGCCCGAGCAGGGATTGGGCGCAGCCTTTGCCGACATCACCATAGCCGGCGATGAGCGCGATCTTGCCGGCGATCATCACGTCAGTGGCGCGCTTGATTCCGTCCACCAGCGACTCGCGGCAACCGTAGAGGT
>JAJYBN010000134.1 GCA_021779005.1 Pseudomonadota bacterium | reverse complement strand
GGACTCATTCAAGGAAATGCTGACCGAGATGAGCGAGCGTCTGGGAGCACGCTCCGGCCATATCGAGATGCGCTTTCCGTATTTCATCACCAAGAAAGCGCCGGTATCCGGCGTACAGAGCCTGCTCGACTACGACGTCACCTTCATAGGCGAGCGCAAAGATAACCACAATTACCTGCGCATCCGCATCGTGATCCCGGTGACCAGCCTGTGCCCGTGTTCCAAGGAGATCTCTGACTACGGCGCCCACAACCAGCGCTCTCATGTGACTGTGAACTGCAGGACCCGCGGTTTCATCTGGCTGGAGGAACTGATCGATGTGGTGGAACGGGAAGCCTCTTCCGAACTGTTCGGCCTGCTGAAGCGTCCTGATGAAAAATACGTCACCGAGCGCGCCTATAACAACCCCAAATTCGTGGAGGATATGGTGCGTGACATCGCCGTGAAACTAAATTCTGATGAGCGTATCCGCGCCTACAGCGTGGAATCAGAGAATTTCGAGTCCATCCATAACCACTCGGCCTATGCCATGGTGGAACGCGACAAGGATGCCGAGCCAAGGAACGTGAGCGCGGTCTCCAAGTGAGACCAGGCGTCAGGAATCGAGAGTGACTGCAGATTTCTGTATATCTGCGTTTTTACGCTCGCCATGGGTCAGCCGCTCGACCAGTGTCTTGAGGAACATCTTGTGGAAGCGCAACTGGCATTGCAGCGATACCTGGTCGATGAGGGTTGAGTTCACCCTTAACACGTTCATGGTGGTGCGCGCTGTTATCCCTGCCAGGCTGCGTCCCTGATCCAGATAGGGTGCTTCACCGAAGCAATCACCCTCCCCCAGGACACCGATGACGCTGTCGCCACGGCGGACTTCGGCATCGCCCAATACAACGATGATGTAACAATCATCGAGCTCGCCTTCCACGACGATATCTTCGCCCGGACCGTAACTTTGCCAGCGGCTGGCGTTCAGTACCTCATAAATCTCCGGATAACTGAAATCCTCGAAGAAGCGCAGTCGCCGCAGGATATTGAAGCGTTCTTGCAAGGCCATTTCTTCTGAGAGCTGATCCAGTGTGCGGACCGCACGCGTCAGGTCAGTAGCAAACTCCAGGCCACTGCGATAACGCTTCGCCGGATCCTTCTCCAGGGCCTTGTACACGATGTCTTCCAGCATTCCCGGCACATCGGGTCGCTGGCGATGCACGGGTGCGGGTGAGGCATACACGATCTGATGCACCAGGCGTGACAGGTTATCGCCATAGAACGGACGTTTGCCGGAGAGCAGCTCGTACATAACCACGCCCAGGGAATACAGGTCGGTCTGCACGGTCGAGGGTTGCTGACGCATCTGTTCCGGCGCCATATAACTTGGAGAGCCCACCAGGCCCTTGAGTTGCCCTTCCTCGTTGCCCGCCATGTGGGCCACGCCAAAATCCACGATGCGTACATCGCCTTCTGCGGTCATGAGGATGTTGCCGGGCTTGATATCACGGTGCACCAGACCCTTGCGATGTGCATAATCCAGTGCCTTGGCGCATTTGAATATGACCTCCACTACCTTGCGCACCGGCAGAAGATTGTCGGCGCGACAGAATACCGTGAGCGGTTGCGCTCCGCGCACATACTCCATCACTACATAACAATGATCACCATCCTCGCCGGCATCCAGGATCGGCAGGATGTTGGGATGATTCATCTTGCCGACGAGATAGGCCTCATTGAAGAACAGCTTGCGGAAGGTGCGGGACTCCTTCTCGGTGGCATCGACGTCAAAGTTGTAGAGCTTGATGGCCACGTCCCGGCCGAGGAAGGAATCGTGGCACAGGTAGACCGTGCCAGTAGCGCCGCGACCCAATTCCCGGGTGATCACAAACTTGCCAAGCTTGGCAGGTGCGTTCATGCAGGCTCCATCAGAGGTACCCAGGCTTTTTACAGCCCCGGACGGGCGTTGTCCAGTTTAGGGCATGTCCTTATATAGGTCGCGCCGATTCCAGGATCAACGTCACTATATATATGATAGCGGCAGCGGGTATGGCGGCCACTACGTCATCCACCATAATGCCCAGACCGCCATGCAGATTGCGGTCGAACCAGCGGATCGGCCAGGGTTTGAGGATGTCGAAGAAACGGAACAGCACGAATCCCAGGATTACCCAGGGCCAGCCGTGCGGCGCGAACCCCATGGTGAACAGGAAACCCACCACTTCATCCCAGTTGACGGCCCCCGGATCTTCGACACCGAGTTTTTTGGCGCTATAGCCGCAGATGAAAATCCCGGCCACGAACAGCGCGATCGTGACGAGCCAGTAAACCCAGTGCTGCGATGGCAGCAGCAGCAAATAGACGATGACGCCAACCAGCGTGCCGGCGGTGCCGGGTGCTTTGGGTGTCAGGCCGCTGCCAAACCCGTAGGCCAATATATGGATTGGATTGCTGAAAACTTCGCGGGCAGTAAGACGCTGGGTCATAGTTACGCCTGTCTAGAAATGTCTGTAGCCAGCGAACGGCAACGGCCAGTCGGTGCTGTCGTCTTTCAGGCAGCGCAGGGTTTTTGATGCGGTGATTTCCCCGATATGTGTCACTGGGCAGCCGAATGCGTGCGCCTGCGATTCCAGCAATGGCAAGCGTACCTCAGGTACGGTGAAACACAGCTCGTAATCATCACCGCCAGCCAATGCCAGGTTCAGCGCCTGTTCCCGGGATTTGTAATGCAGCAGCGACGGCGACAGCGTCAATCTTTCCACCTGCAGCTGTGCGCCAACACCGCTCGCTTGCACTATGTGTCCAAGATCCGCCACCAGTCCATCGGATATATCGATGGCGGCGCTGGCGATACCGCGTAACGCCAACCCCGCCTGGATGCGCGGTTCAGGAAAACAGAAGCGCTGCACGCAATTGTCAGCTTCGGTTATTTGCATGTGCTCGCGCAGCTGCTGCAGACCCTGTGCTGCATCGCCCAGCCAGCCGGTGACATAGATCCGATCGCCCGGTTGTGCGCCTGAACGCACCAGCGCCTGTCCGGAAGGCAGCAGCCCGTGGACGGTCACCGTGATATTCAATGGCCCGCGTGCCAGATTTCCGCCGATCAGTGCGACCTGGTGACGCTCGGCGAGTGCGAAGAACCCGCGTGCAAATTTCTGGAGCCATTCATCATCGGCCAGCGGCAGGCTGAGCGCCAGCAGGGCCCAGGCCGGCCTTGCCCCCATGGCGGCAAGGTCACTCAGATTGACCGCCAACGCCCGGTGACCAATGGCGGCTGCCGGCAGATCTTCCGGGAAATGCACTCCGGCAATCAATGTGTCCACCGAGATCACCAATTCCTGTCCGGGCGGCACACGCAGGATGGCAGCATCGTCACCGATGCCCAGGCGCACGTCATCCCTGTAAATGGTCGTGTTTAAGAAATGACGGCGGATGATTTCGAATTCGTCCATTCGTGATGGTCAGTCAGTGCTGCCGCGTATCCCCTGCTCCGCGGCGCGCAACTTGCTGGCGGCCCGATCCAATACCGCGTTGACATACTTGTGGCTTTCTTCCGCGCCGAATTTCTTCGCCAGCTCCACGGCTTCGTTGAGCACCACGCGATACGGCACGTCCGGGCGCGTACTCAGTTCATAGGTGCTTAACAGGAATATGCCGCGTTCGACGGGATCCAGTTGCGCGAGTGGACGATCCAGGAACGGCGAGAAAGCCGCCGCCAGCGTCTCGCTGTCCGCGATGACGCCGCGCAGCAGTTCCTCGAAATAATCGATGTCGGTGTCCTTGAGGTTCTGGCTCAGCCGCAATTGGCCAATGATATCGTCAGGCAATGCCGCTGACAGCTGCCACTGGTAGAGTCCCTGCAGGGCCAAGCGCCGCGCGCGGGCACGTGCCCGCGCGCCATGTTGGGTGCGTGTGGCCACAGCTCAGCCCAGCTTCCTGAGAAGATCAGCCATCTGCAACGCTGCCAGGGCCGCATCCGCGCCCTTGTTGCCGGCGCTGCCACCGGCGCGCGCCAGTGCCTGTTCCAGGGTGTCGCAGGTGAGCACACCGAATGCCACCGGCACGCCGCTGTGCAGGGCCACCCGTGACAGGCCGCGGGCGCACTCGCCCGCCACAAAATCGAAATGTGGTGTCTCGCCGCGGATAACCGCGCCCAGCGCGATGACCGCAGCGTACTGACCGCTGTCAGCCAGCTTCTTCACGGCCAGGGGGATCTCAAATGCGCCCGGAACATACACCAGTGTCAGGCTTTCATCCCGCACACCCTTGGTGTGCAGGCTCTCCAAGGCTCCGTTCACCAGCTTGTCTACCACCACGGCATTAAAACGCGCCGCCACGATGGCGATACGTACGCCACTGGCGGTGTTCC
>JAJYBN010000133.1 GCA_021779005.1 Pseudomonadota bacterium | reverse complement strand
ATCCAGGTAGCTCACTTCGACCGAGCCAATCCAAAACCCGCGGGCCAGTAAGATCCGGCTGGTTTCAGCGCCGGCTAAGATTCAGAGACGAGAAGCGGTCTTCCCGGCACCGGGGAGGCCGCTTTTCTGTGGGCTGAAATGCTCAGGAGCAGGGGCGCGGGACCTACTTGTTTTGCAGCCTGGCGCGGACCCAGAAGCCGCCGAAGACGGGCAGGGCGATGATGAGCGCGAGCACGCCGGCGGGAAAGCCAACATAGAGATAGCTATCGGCGTAGTTGACCGCGTGATGGCCGATCAGGTTCCAGGCGAGCAGCGAGAAGATGGCGATGCAGGTGGTACCAAAGAGTTTCTGGCCGGCAACCGCATCTCCCGCATGAGCTGTTGCCATGGCCGCCATGCCCAATAAAATTACTCCGGTCAGCACACTGAATTTAATCATGGTCGAGATCTCCCGTGTCATTGGATGCCTGTTCATCGGTCCGGCGTGGGTATCACTTCAACTTGTTTGTGAAATACCTGGTCGGTAGAGCAAGGCCCATAGGGCCATGACCGATACAATCACACCGACCCAGAATCCGCCCCAGAATGTCACTATCGGAAAAGTCCTGAGTGGCAGCAATGCCAACACCGCCAATAAGATCGCCATGATGATATTGACGCTGCTCTGCCACGGATGATTGTCGCTACGCCTCGCCCAGATCGCCATGATGAGGATCACTACTGAGGCGATCAGCATCGGATAGAATCGGCCTGTCATGAGTGCCGGATTGAGGACGGCGGCATACACCAATACCAGCCCTAGCAGCGTGTTGATGATGTTGGGGATCATTTGGATTCCTCCGGGGTACGATGCAGCTTAGCGAGATAACGCCATGTCACTGGCGGGATAGCCGCATATATAAGACAGCTCAGCACGATAAATATCTTCCACAGGGCGGCGAGCGGAGTGAACAGACATATCGCCAAAGCCAGGAGTATGGCAACAAGATAGCAGGCGATGCCGGTTCGGATAAATGCAGCGTTTGTCCACAGCTTGCCGACACTATAGAAACCCCCATAACTGCCGCCTGCCAGTACGAACAGGCCCAGCAGCACGGCTGTATAGATGAGTGCGTAGGGTGTCATGGTGCCTGGGTTTTGACTGCAGATTTTGGTGCATGTTTGCCCGCAGACAGCAGGTCATACACCAGCACAACATAGCCAGCGGCAAATATCAGGCCGAAGCCCATGCGGGCGTACATGCCGGATACGAACCAGGGATTTTCCTGACCTGCCATGAAAGCCATCAAGGTGGACCCGCCGATGGCGCGCTCATAGAAGGCTTGGGCGATACCCGCGATCAGCAACCCGCCGACCATGCCGATCAATCCAAAATTGAGCAGACCAAAGCCCCATTTCCAGGCACGGCCATCCAGGAAGTTCACGCCACTGATCTTTTGTTTGGCGATATACAGGATAGCGATGACGCCGCAGCCATAGGCGCCCCAGAAGGCGAAATGCCCATGGGACACGGTCCACTGTGTGCCATGCGAAAACAAGTTGATCTGGGGTAGCGTCATCATAAAACCGAACATACCGGCGCCGATGAAGTTGCCGAACGCCTCTGCCAATATCCAGTAAAACGCCGGTCGATTATTGGTCTTCATATGATGCGCACCCGCATCGTAAATGGCGTGCACTACCATGCCCAGAAGCGGCAGAGGCTCGAGGGCGGAGAAGAAGCCGCCGATGCTGAGCCAGTATTGCGGCGTACCGATCCAGAAATAATGATGGCCAAGGCCCAGTATGCCCGTGCCGAGCACCAGCATCACCTCTATATAAAGCCAGGTCTCCACGATACGGCGCGAAGTGCCCATGACATCCATGAGGGCCCATGCCATGATGCATCCGATGAGCACCTCCCACGTGCCCTCTACCCACATATGCACCAGCCACCACCACCAGTACAGATCTGTAGACATGTTGGTGAGCGCGGGAAAGGCATCCAGGTACAACAACGTCAACGGGATGAGGTCCAGAACCAGCACCCAGAGGATGCCGGTCATGCGGCGCGCCTTGATGCAGGTTGCCACTACGTTGTATACGAAGGTGAGCACCACGACGACGATGCCAACGGCCGCCCATCGCGGTGCCTCCACATACTTGCGCCCCTGGTTGATAAACCACAGGCTGAACTCATTGCTGCCGCCGTATTGAACGAATATGAATACAACCGAGACCACTGCCACGGCGGCGCAAAAAACATAGAAAAGTATCTCTGCCAACCAGATGCCTTCCACCTCACGTCCCAATTCCTGGGGCAGAAACCAGTACACCGCACCCATGAACCCCATCAACAGCCAGATGACAAGCGTGTCGATGTGAAAAATCTTTGCCATGTTGAAGTTGAAGACATCAAATAGCAGCGAAGGGTGCAGGTAATAGAGTGCAGACAGAAGGCCGGCGATAATCATCACCCCAAACAGGGCAACGGCGGCCACAAAGTAGCGCACGGCGAGTTTCTGGGAGCGATACATGCGCATGCCTCCTATTGTTGGCTTTGAGTTTGGCCGAAATTCGCGGGGAAACCGTTGGTATCCACCGCCGACATCCATTTAAGATAGGCCACCACGGCTTGGGCTTCGGATTCATCCAGATGTAGATTTGGCATCTCGCGACCCCAGGTCGGATAGCGATCCGGATGCATGAGAAACATCACCATGGCATCCTCGCGGGTCTTGGCGGCGGTCATGGGCATCCATATCTGTTGCCAGGCGGGATCGAGCCAGGCCTTGGTCAGATCCGGGGCGTAATAGGCGCCATTGCCAAAGAACGTGTGGCAGTCCATGCAAGCCCGGCTCTGGATCACGAGCTTGCCCTTCCGCATAAGGGCGTGGGCTTCAGCTTCCGTATAAAGCTTGCCGAAAAGTAGCTGCTGACCACCGATGACCGGCACGTCCATACGGCGCGTCCAGTCGTATTGGTAGCCAATCTGCTGATTGATTACATCGTATTTAGGGACATGTGAACCGCCCGCCCTGATATCCTGCAGGCTGTCGATGGTGAGTATGGCCAGTACGACCAGCATCACCGCTGTGGTGCTGATGGCCCCGGCACGCCAGAAACCCGGATCCTGGATGTCCACGACTGTGCCCCTCCTATTGCCCCATTTACACGTACCCAGTTTGTATTATGGTTTTGCGGTTTTGTGCTTTACCTTGACCTAGATCAAGTCCCGGTGCGGTAGGGGCAGAGTGTGCGGCGCCTAGATCGTCCGGCAGCCGTGGTACGGCCTGGATATCCTCGGCACCTCCTGCGGCCCACAAGACCGGGCCATGGGCTGACGCAGCATCGAAACTGCGGTGCACATCAAGAAAATACTTGGAATCGCCAGGGAAATACCGCTGGCGCCTGAACGAAACTCAGCCAGTTCTGGGTGCGCTTGATCTGCGTCAAGGTCGGTGCCATCAGGCTAAGCCAAGCTTATGCGGAATTTTCATATGCGAATCTGCCATGTCACCACCTAAAAAAATCCGGCGCAGCCCATCCAGGCAGGAAGCCGACCTGGCGTTCGCCAATCCCTGCTTCCTGGGTTCCAGCGGCGAGAACAGCGAGTCATTCGAGCGTGTGTTGCTGGAATTTCTGCGCGACCATGTGTACTGGCGTCGCAATTTCCATCCCGAGGATCCACCGCCCATACCCATGTTCGCCGCCCATGACCCGGCCTACGTCGAGTTCATGGACCGCATGCGTACCGAGCTGAACACCCTGACCGCTGCGCTCAAGCGTTCGGTGCCGTTCTTCAACCCGCGCTACCTGGGGCATATGGTCTCGGACACGCTGCTGCCGGGATTGCTGGCACAGCTCATCACCACGCTCTACAACCCCAACAATGTGAGCCCGGAAGTTGCGCCCGTGACGGTGCGCCTGGAACTGGAAGTGGGACTGCAACTGGCGCGTATGCTGGGCTTCTGTACCGATCCCACTGCCACGCCGTGCGCATGGGGGCATCTGACCTCCGGCGGGACCCTGGCGAATTACGAAGGCCTGGCCTATCTGCGTTCGCTGAGATGCTACCCGCTGGCGGTGCGTGATGCCCTGCATGCCGCGCATCATCTACCAGCGCTAAAGCTCGACGATGGGCGCCGACTCGCGGAACTGGATGACTGGACGCTGTTCAACCTGCCACTGCCACAGGTGCTGGCACTGCCCGCAAAACTCGCAGACGCTGTGCAGGGATTAAAACACTATGAAAAACGGGAGTTCGATCAGGCGATCACCGCGGCGCGCATCGAGCATCTGGGGCCGGCAGCCTTCGCCGCACGCCACCCGCTGTGGGCACAGATGCGCATCCTGGCTCCGGTCACGGCGCATTA
>JAJYBN010000132.1 GCA_021779005.1 Pseudomonadota bacterium | reverse complement strand
CAGCGTGGCCGCAGAGAACTGACTGCGCAATTATCCCTGGCCTGGCAACCTCCAGGAGCTCAGGAATCTGGTGCAGCGTTGCCTGATGCTGGGCGACGATAGCGAAGTGACGCTGGAGGAAGTCGAAAGCGCGCTCGCGCCCTACACTGCCGAAGAACCGCTGGTCAAGCAGGATCTGCTAGCCATGCCGTTGCGCGAGGCCCGCGAACATTTCGAGCGTGCCTACCTGCAGCAGCAGTTGCAGTTGTGTGGCGGCAAGGTTGGCAAGCTGGCGGAGCGCGTGGGGATGGAACGCACCCATCTGTACCGCAAACTCAATTCACTGGGGATCGATTTCCGCGGTCTGGGTGGCGATGAGACCGAGGGCTAAGCGCCGCTGCATAATAAGCAAAGTGGTTAATTGGTCTTGATGACCAACGGTTCGATGTGGTTCTGCGCGAGCTTGGCGCGCAAAGCATTCAATTCTGTAAGGCTCTGGATGGGGCCGATGCGTACCCGGTTCCAGACACTGCCGTTGTTGACCTTGACCTGCTGGATGCTGGATTCCACACCCAGTAGCGCCAGGTTGGCTTTGAGTTTGTCGGCTTCCGCATAGCTTTGGAACGAACCCACCTGCAGGATGTAAGTACCGGGTTGATTGACCGGGCCGGGAACATCACCGGAACGGGTTTCCTTGTCCTGGCTGGGGATCACCACCTGGAAGGATGGCAGCAGTTTGTAGAAATCAAAATGCGGTTGCGCTGCTGCGCTGCTGGCAGCCGGCGCTTTAGAGGTATTTTGTATCGATGGTTTTGCCCGCTCCAGACCAGTGGGGTTGATGCGCTGCTCGACCTTTTTCCATACCTCGGGCGCGCCTTTGATGATTACGGCCGCTACGATGATGCCGATGACGAAACCGCCCCATCCCGGCAGACCGGAATTTTTCTTGCGGGGCTTGTCCTTGGGTTTGGGAGAGTGCTTGTAATCCTTCGCCATTACATGCGCTCCGGAGCGGATACGCCCAGCAGCGCCAGACCGTTCTGCAGCACTTGGCGGGTTGCGGCGGTGAGTGTGAGGCGTGCATCGCGCAGGGCTGCGTCATCCACGATGAAGGTATGCGCGTCGTAATAGGTGTGGAAGTCGTTAGCCAGTTCACGCAGATAGGCGGCCATCAGATGTGGCTCTAGATTGCGTGCCGCCGTGTCAACGATTTCCGGGAAGCGCGACAGGCTTACGAGTAACGCCTGTTCGTGTGTCTGCGACAGTCTTGCCAGGCTGGCTTTGCCATTTTCCGCATCCCACGTAAACCCTTTTTCCGCCAGCTGGCGGAACACGCTGGCGATGCGCGCATGCGCATATTGGATATAGTAAACAGGGTTCTCGTTGGTCTGGGAACGCGCCAGATCGATGTCGAAGGTAAGCTGGGAATCCGCTTTGCGCGCAACCAGGAAATAGCGGGTAGCGTCGCTCCCCACTTCATCGATGAGATCGCGCAACGTCACATAGCTGCCGGCGCGTTTGGAGAGTTTTACTTCCTCGCCAGCGCGCATCACCGTCACCATCTGGTGCAGGACGTATTCAGGCCAACCCTTGGGAATGCCCATCTCCAGCGCCTGCAGGCCGGCGCGTACGCGCATACTGGTGGAGTGATGATCAGCGCCTTGTTCGTTGATCATGCGGATATAGCCACGCTGCCATTTGCTCACGTGATAGGCCACGTCCGGGAGAAAATAGGTATAGCTGCCGTCTGACTTGCGCATCACCCGGTCCTTGTCATCGCCGAAATCCGTGGTCTTGAGCCACAGGGCGCCGTCCTTCTCATAGGTATGGCCGTGTTCGATGAGCGCGTTTATGGTCTGCTGCACGCGACCCTCGGTGTACAGGGAGGATTCCAGATAATAGACATCGAATTGCACACCGAAGGCGCGCAGGTCCAGATCCTGTTCATGGCGCAGATAGGCGACAGCAAAACGCCGGATGGCGTCCAGGTCGCCGGGATCACCGCCGCTGGCGACCGTCTTGCCATCGGCCCGGATGGTTTCCCGCGCCAGGTAGGCATGCGCCACATCCTGGATGTATTCGCCGCGGTAACCATCCTTGGGCCAGCCGGGCTGATCGGGCTCGATGTGCTTGCAACGCGCCTGCACCGATAGCGCCAGGTTATCGATCTGCTGACCGGCGTCGTTGTAATAAAACTCCCGGGTTACCACCCAACCGCTGGCCTGCAACAGACGGCACAGGCAATCGCCCAGCGCTGCGCCGCGTCCGTGCCCCACATGCAGCGGCCCGGTGGGATTGGCCGAAACAAATTCCACCATGGCGCGGGTGCCCGCGCCCGACTGGTTGAAGCCATAAGTATCGCCGGCGGTCAGGAGTGTTATCAGCTCCGCGTGATAGGCGGAAGGTGCCAAGAAAAAGTTGATGAAACCGGGGCCGGCGATTTCGAGCTTGGCGACAAGCTCCGATTTGGGTAATGCCGCGATGATGGCTTGGGCGAGATCCCGCGGCTTTCTGCCGGCTTGCTTGGCGAGGATCAAGGCCACGTTGGTGGCGAAGTCGCCGTGTATCGCGTCACGCGTACGTTCCAGCAGCGGGCCTGCAGGCAGGAGGTTTTTCGGGAACAGGTCGCCCGCCAGTTTTTTAAGTGTCGTGTGCAGGAGACTTTCAAGCGTTTGTTTCACGAAAGATCCCTGCCAGCGGATGTATACATGATGGAACCGAATTCTACCGTCTGAGCTGTGTGTGTAGAAGCGCGCATGCGCATATTTCAGAACATCTCGGCGGGATCCACATCCAGCGACCAGCGCACGCGACGTGTTTGTTTGAGTGCTGCCAAAGCCGGCAGCGCGGTAGCGAGCGCCTGTTGCAGGAGCGCACGCTGACTGGACAGCATCAGAAGCTGTGCGCGATAACGCCCGGCGCGGCGCTCCATGGGTGCGGGCACTGGACCCAGGATCTGTACCTGCCGGCCGCAATGGGGTGCGAGTACGGATTTTGCGGCTTCCAGAAAAACCCGCGGCGGGGTTGCTGAGGTAGCTTCGGCGCGCAGCAGTGCCATGGCCGCACAAGGCGGCAGTCCGGCGACACGACGTTCGGTCAGTGCAGCAGCGGCAAAACTGGCATAGCCCTCGCGTACCAGGTGCGTGAGCAACGGGTGATCCGGATGGTGGGTCTGGATTAGCACTTCACCGGGACGCTCAGCACGGCCAGCCCGGCCTGAGACCTGCACGATGAGCTGGGCCATGCGTTCGCTGGCGCGAAAATCCACGCCGAACAGGCCCTGGTCCGCGTCCAGGATGCCCACCAGGGTGACGTTGGGAAAATCATGACCTTTGGCGAGCATCTGGGTGCCCACCAGTATCCGGGATGTGCCACTGTGCATAGCATCCAGCAGGGATTCCAGGCTGCCCCTGCGGCGGGTGCTGTCACGATCCATGCGTGCGATGCCAATGTCGGGGAACAGACGCTCCAGCGCCCGCTCGATACGCTCGGTGCCCTGGCCAAAATGACCGAATTCCGAGCTGCCACAATTTACACAGGTTGCGGGCAACGGTTGCTCGGCGCCGCAATGATGACATTGCAAACGCCGGTTGCTGTGCAGTGTCAGACGTGCATCGCAGCGCGGACATTGCAGCGTCTGGCCGCAGGCATGGCACATGACGGTGGGGGCATAGCCTCGGCGATTAAGGAACAGCAGCACCTGACCGTCGGCCTTGAGATGCCAGCGGATGGATTCCAGCAGCAGATCGGATAAGCCCTCGTCCAGCGGGCGGCTGCGGATATCCAGTAAACGCATACTTGGATGCCGGGCACTGCCGGCGCGTTCCGGTAATCCCACATGTACATAGCGCAACTGGTCAACGTTGTGCAATGACTCAAATGAGGGTGTGGCGGAGCCCAGTACGATGGGGATGGCCTGGCGCTGGGCGCGCACCACCGCGATGTCCCGGGCCGAGTAGCGGAACCCGTCCTGCTGTTTGAAGGATGCGTCATGCTCCTCGTCCACGACGATCACTCCGGGATTTTTAAGCGGCACAAAAACCGCCGAACGCGTGCCGATGACCACCTGTGCGCGGCCATCACGCGCCGCCAGCCAAGTGGTCAGCCGCTCCGCGTCGCTCAAGCCTGAATGAAACACCGCCACTGTGCCGAAGCGTGCACGGAATCGTTCGAGCAACTGCGGCGTGAGTCCGATCTCCGGCACCAGTACCAGCGCCTGTCGACCTCGCGACAGCGCCTCGGCGATGAGCTGGAGATACACCTCGGTCTTGCCGCTGCCGGTAACTCCATCCAGGAGGAATGCCTGAAATCTTCCCAGCGCAGTACGGATATTTTCCGTTGCTGTGGCTTGCGCAGCATTCAGGACAATATGTGTGGTGGGTTTCTGGACGCCGATAAGTTCAGG